>CAIMTJ010000017.1 GCA_903844385.1 uncultured Burkholderiales bacterium | reverse complement strand
TCGGGTTTTGGGAGTATTTGATCGAGGGTGCGTTGTACACAACGCCTGCCCACCCTCACTGGTGTGGTGCAGCTCTCGTCAACAGCAGCGGCCATCTCATTGGCATTGGCTCCCTCTTGGTCCAGCAAGAATCCAAAGGCCGTGTGGTCGAGTGCAATATGTTTGTCCCCATTGACTTGCTCAAACCCATCTTGAGCGACCTCCTGAGCACCGGCAAAACCAAGCAGGCAGCCAGACCATGGCTGGGAATGTACACGGTGGAAGCCGAGGGGCAACTCATGATCAGCTTCATCACGCCGGGCTCACCGGCTGAGAAAGCTGGCATCAAGGATGGGGACCAAGTCGTGAAGGTGGGTGAAGAGCGGGTGTTCACGCTGTCACAACTGTGGCAAGCGATCTGGAAGTTGGGAGACGCTGGGGTCAAGGTGCCATTGTCCTTGGCCAGGGATGGAGAGTTGATCACCATCACGCCCATCTCGGTTGACCGCAACACTTTGCTCAAAAAACCCCTGTTGCATTGAGATCCTTTGAACACCCAGGCGCCCTATGAACAGAATTGATCACCAGCACTTGTCTCTAGAGAGTCGGGGCCAGTCACATGCCGTTGATGAACACACAACCCCTTACAGCCAAGCGTGGTTGAATGCCTATTGGATGCCCTACACGGGCAACCGCGACTTCAAAGCCAAGCCTCGCATGTTGGTGGCGGCCAAAGACTGTTACTACACCACCAGCGACGGGCGACAAGTGCTCGATGGCTTGTCTGGCATGTGGACTTGTGGCCTGGGTCACTGCAGAGAAGAAATCACTCGGGCCATTGTCAAGCAATGCAGCACCCTTGATTTGTCACCCTCCTTTCAATACAGCCAACCGTTGGCCTTCGAATTGGCCAACAAATTGGTGGAACTCACCCCCCAAGGGCTCGATCACGTCTTTTTCACCGGTTCCGGCTCCGAATCAGCGGACACGTCCCTCAAAATGGCACGCGCGTATTGGAGACTCCAAGGACAGGCTTCCAAAACCCGCTTCATTGGCCGCGAAAAAGGCTACCACGGCGTGAATTTCGGCGGTCTTGCCGTGGGCGGGATCGCGGCCAACCGCAAAATGTTTGGCCAAAGCATTGAGGCCGATCACTTGTCCCACACCCTGTTGGCGAGCAATGCGTTTTCCAAAGGTCTGCCCAACCATGGGGTTGAGCTCGCCCAAGAGCTCAACGCGCTCATCAGCTTGCACGACGCGAGCACCATTGCCGCCGTGATCATTGAGCCTTTCTCAGGCTCTGGCGGTGTGGTGCTCCCACCGGTGGGCTATTTACAAAAAATTCGTGAGATCTGCACAGCCCACAACATCCTCTTGATCTTTGATGAGGTCATCACGGGTTTTGGTCGATGTGGCGCATACACCGCAGCACAGGCGTTTGGCGTGACCCCGGACATCATGAATGTGGCCAAACAAATCACCAATGGAGCCCAGCCCATGGGCGCTGTGCTCACCAAGGCAGACATTTATCACACCTTCATGGAGCACGGTGGGCCTGATTACCTCATGGAGTTCACCCACGGCTACACCTACTCAGCGCACCCCATTGCCTGCGCGGCTGCCTTGGCAGCACTGGATATTTTGGTGCGCGACAACATGATGGAGCAAATCAACGCCCTTGCCCCCCATTTTGAGCAGGCTGTCCACTCGCTGCGTGGCACCAAGCACGTCCTTGATATTCGCAACTACGGCCTGGCTTGTGGCATCACGATCGAGTCCCACCCAGGCGAGCCCGCCAAACGGCCCTATGAAATTGCCATGAAAATGTATGAGCAAGGCTTTTATGTGCGGTACGGTGGCGACACCATTCAACTCGCCCCGCCCTTTATCATGACGCGCTCTCAAATCGACAGTTTGATCAATGCCCTCGGTGAGACGATGAATTCTCTTTGACGAGGAGGACACCTGCTTGGAGCGTGTCCTTTATGCGCCCAGGTTGAATGGGGCAAGCAACAGACTTTGCCACTGTTGGCATCATTCAAGCGGCCAAGCGCTCGAAATGAAAGGAGGCACTGGACTTGATCAATTGGGATTCATCACGCACAGCAATCCCCCAATGGTCCATGCGCTTGGGTGGCCATTTCCAGTCTTCTGGTGTTCCCGTGACATAACTGTCGTCAACGCGTTCAATTTCGCTGGTGAATTCAATGCATGCACCAAAAGGCCCAACATAGTACGCAAAGGTGTTGTCACCAGGACCGTGGCGCCCGGGTCCCCAGATGGTCTCAAAGCCATGGTCTTTCATGCGACCCATGCCTGTGAACATGTTCTCCATGTCTTGCATTTCAAAAGCGATGTGATTCAAACTCGATAGATCGGAGTCGGCGTAGGCCACCACGTGGTGGAGGTCATCACAGCGCAAGAAATTCATCACTCGGGTGCGGTCTGAGACTTTAAAGCCCAAGACGTCGACGAGCATCTGGGATGCGGCTTCACGCTTCGAGGTGTTGAACACCACATGCGCCACTCGCAAGGGGTGTGTTCCATCTGAAGCCAGTGCAGCCGCTTGAGGATCTTTTTCACAAATCACACGAAAGGGCTCACCCTCGAGTCCAGTGAAGGTAAAACCCGAGCCATGGCCTGGCTCATTGAACTCATTGACCCAAGCACTGTGCTGCAGACCTGCCGCTTTGACGCGCTCAAAACTGGCCTGGACTTCATCCATGGTGCCAATCAGGGTGGCCGACTTCACCAATTTTTCTGCGCCCTCGGTGATGGCCAAGACATAATGAAAGTTGTCTGCCCCCCTCAAATAGGTCGTTGAATCTCGGGTCTCCACCTCCACCAAGCCCCATGGACTCTTTAAAAAGTCAACCGCCTCTTGACGATTGGGCATTTGCAACTCGACGCTTCTTAAATGCATGGTGTTCTCCAGTAACTACAAAAAAATATATCGCTAACAACGAAAAAAATCAAGTCCTTGAATCGACTGTCCTCATGTGAACTCGCCTCCAATCCAAGCGCTTGACAGTGCACTGACACGGTCATTGACCTCGGTACGGCTCCAAACCGGTTTGCACCATGGCCTGCCTTGCAGACTCACCACGAAAGAAGGCGATGACTTCACGCGCCTTGACTGCATCCGTGCACCAAGTGGCTACACCGGCCGAGAAAATGGAGATCTTTTGCACTTCGAGTGGCAAAGGCGTGATGTGAGCGATGCCTTTGACCGGGTAGAGTTCACTCAACTGCTGACAAGCCAGGTCGGCATCACCGCGTGCAACCACATCCCCGGTGCGCTCACCCCCACCGATCAAGCGGCTCTTGGGCAAACACTCGTGTTCAATCCCCAAGCGCTGAAACAGCACCGTTGTCAAATATTTTCCACTCTCGCTGGCAGAGTAGGCGATGCACTGTGCTTTGAGCAAGGTTTGCTTCAAGCCCTGGGCTGAGCTCAAGTCGGGGGCGGGCTCGCCCTCGCGCACAGCCATGCCGATACCCGAGGAGGCCAAGCGCACCTTGCTGTCCTCCACAATGAAGCCCGCTTGCACAAATTGATCCAAGACCGAATCAGCCACGATCACGATGTCCACAGGCTCATGCCGTGCCAAGCGAGAGGGGATGGAGATCTCGCCCGTCCCAATGGAGGTGGTCACGGTGATCACCTGTTGACCGGTGAGCCGCTCAACCTGGGGCAACAACTTGAAATGCGCAGCCGTGAAGGCCCCGGAGGTCATCACGCGAAATTCTGAAAGGCATTGGGACATGGGATTGAGCCAGAGTGGTTGAGTGGTGAGTGCTGCTTTGACCGCGAGCCTAAGCGATCATGGCGCTTGAGACTGGATTTGAAACTGTGTCTGAACCCAGGCAGAGCCACCTCCAAGGCTAAACAGACCCATTGAGCGCTCAAGTTCGCGAGGGATCACGGTTCTGACAAGCCACACGGGCACGCTCAGGGCAATGGTGGAGAAACAACATCGCTCACCGATCCTCCAACAGCTGCGCCCCACCAGGGCTTTGACGGCTTCAAGCCCGCTCAAGCTTCGTCGATCACGTGCAAGGTCATCTCACCGACTTTGCTCAGAGTGCCCCGCAACGTATCACCGTGAGCGAGCTGGGACACGCCAGCAGGCGTACCCGTGGTGATCAAGGTGCCAGGCTTCAGAGTCGACACACTGGACAAGAAACGAATGATCGCGCGCAATCCGTTGACCATGTCCGCGGTGTGGGCCGTCATCACAGTCTTGCCATTTTGCTCGACATGGATGTGCAAGTCTTGTGGCTCACCAATCTCATCGGACGTCACAACCCAAGGACCCACGCCACAAAAGGTGTCAAAACCTTTGCGTATATTGCGCGTATTGTGCTTGCGACCCCAGGGGTCGCGCACACTGATGTCCCAGCACATGGTGTAGCCATAGACATAGTCCAAGGCTTGTGCTTCGCTCACGTTGCGCGCCTCTTTGCCAATCACTGCACAAAGCTCACACTCAAAGTCCACGTGTTTGGCAATTTTGGGCAGGATCACCGTGCCGCCAGGCCCCACGAGTGAAGACGCGGGTTTTAGAAATATTTCGGCCATCAACTCATCGGGTGAGAATTGCGAGCGGTCATAGGATCCCACACGCTCAATCATCTCCGCTTGGTGAGCGCGGTAGTTCGATGCCGCAGCCCAAATGGCAGGTGGGTTGTCCAATGGTGACTTGAGGTGCACCGACGACAGTGGCAGACCATGACCCAAGCGCGCCTGAGCAACAGCCTCTTTGGCTTTGCTGGAATTGGACAACGCATCAAACACCTCGGCCATGGAGGCGCCCACACGGGTGGCGCCAAGCGAGCTCAATGCATCGGCCAAGGGGTAGACCGTATCACCCTCGATGAGGCCAGGCAAAGCGTTGTTGTAAGAACAAATTTTCATGATCATTTTCTCCTATTTAATCATTGGGTTGAATTTTAGCGGCATGGGCCAAACGGCCCGTGATCTCAATGTCACGCTTGATTTGAAGAGCGAATTGCTGTGCCGAGTTGGGGATGAACTCAAAGCCGTCGCTGCTGGCTTTTTGCTTCAACGCTGGATTGGCCAAGCCCTTTTGCACAATGTCATTGAAGTAATCAACGTATTTTTTGGGCAAGCCAGGCGGGCCAAAAATACCCGTCCAAGTCGGTGGAGGCTCAAACTTGGGAACGATTTCAGAAACGGTGGGGACACCCGGAAAGCTGTCCAAACGCTGGTCAGCCGCAACGGCCAAAACTCGCAACTGACCCGCCTTCACCCCTTGCAAAACAAAGGGCACGATGCTCAAGGTAAAGGGCGCTTGTCCCGCGATCACGTCCATGACTTGCCGGCCATTGGTGTAGGGCACGTGCACCATTTGGGTGTTGGTCAACAGCTCCAGACCCGCACCCGCAAAATGGCCTTGCGTGCCAATTCCTGAGGTGGTGTAGGCCAATTGAGCGGGATTGTCCTTGGCGTAGGCGATCAATTCTTTGAACGATTTGACTGGAAACGAGGCATTGGAGACGACCAGCAAGGTCGAGCGCCAAAGCGGCGCGATGGGCGTGAGGTCCACCGTGGCATCAATTTGGCGCCCCTTGGATAAGAAGAGTCGAGTCACGGGTACGTTTTGTGAGGCCACCAAAATGGTGTAGCCATCAGGCGTGGCGCGGGTGGCCGCATCGACCGCCAACATGGCACCAGCGCCAGGACGGTTGTCCACCACCCAGGGCTGAGCGCTCAAACTGGAAAAGTGCGTGGCCAGCGCCCTGAAAAAAACATCCCCTCCCGAGCCTGGTGAATACTCGGTAATGATGTGAATGGGTTTATTGGGAAAGTCTTGAGCATGGGCCACGCCACCCAGAGCCAAGCCGAGCCCCAGGACCCATGACGAAATCAAAGAATAGTGCATGCTCAAGGGTTGTTTTATATTTTCAACTTTTGGGCCAAGACTTCATCAATCCATGTGGGGTTGTAGGTCTTGGCGTGGATCTTCTTTAAAATTTCTTCTTCTTGGTTTTGTTTATCAACAGCGGCTTGGTAAACCCACTGGGTTTGATCAAAGGGCACGCACAGCACCCCATCGTCGTCTCCCATCACCAAGTCGCCCGGCTCAATGACCATGCCACCCAAGGCAATCGGGACATTGATCTCGCCAGGACCATCCTTGTAGGGCCCACGGTGTGTCACACCGGCGGCAAACACACCAAAATCTTGCTTGCGCAAAAAGCCCGCATCCCGCACCGAGCCGTTGATCACCATGCCAGCAATTTGCTTGGAGGCGGCATAGGAGGTCATGATCTCGCCCACCAATGCGTTGGTCAAATCTCCCCCCGCATCAACCACAATCACGTCACCGGCTTGGGCCATTTGAATGGCTTTGTGGATCATCAAATTGTCCCCTGGGCGGGTCTTCACCGTCAAGGCCGGTCCCACCATGGGGTGGCCATTGTGCATAGGGCGCAAGTTGGCACTGGCGGAAAAGAGTCTGGACAAGGTGTCACTCACAATGGCGACCGGCACCGCCTTGAACTGTGCGAGCGTCTCGGGCGAAACAACACGTTTTCGCTCTAGGATTTGAAAACCAATCATGGGATGACCTCAATGTGACTTGAATTTGGGATGGTTACCCAGGCGCTTATAAACACCCAGGGCATTGTCGAGGTAGATTTTCTCTTTCTGCGCTGAAGTGACCACTTGGGTTTGCTCAATATAGTGGTGGGTATCGTCAAAATTTCGACCGGTTTTGGGGTCCACAGCACGCACCGCACCAATGGTCTCAGAGGCAAAAAGCACATTGTCTGAAGGGATCACCTTCAAGAGCAAATCGATGCCCGGCTGATGGTAAACGCAGGTGTCGAAATACAAATTCTTCATCATGCGCTCGTTCAAGTCACCCAAATTCATGTCCATGGCAATGCCTTGGTATCTCCCCCAGTGATAGGGAGCGGCACCGCCGCCGTGGGGAATGATGAACTTCAAGGTCGGAAAATCTTTGAACAAATCTGAGGTCATGAACTGAACGAAAGCGGTCGTGTCACCATTGATGTAGTGCGTGGCCACCGCATTGAAGTGCGGGTTGCACGAGCCACTGACATGGATCATGACCGGCACGTCGTGCTCCACAAATTTTTCATAAAGCGGATACCACCAATCCTTGTCCCAAAGCGGTGGGTCACTCCAAAGACCGCCACTGGGGTCTGGATTCAAATTCGCGCCAATGAAGCCCAATTCACCAAGACAGCGCTCAAGTTCGGCAAACACGGCTCGCCCAGGCTTTTGGCCGGCGACCTGCGGGAGCTGGCACACCCCCGCAAAATGATCGGGAAACATCTGGCAAGCGCGGTGAACCAAATCGTTGCAATACACAGCCCACGTCACATTGGTGGCCTCATCGCCAAACTGGTGATCCATCCCCAAAGCACGTGGCGAGAAAATGGTCAAATCAATGCCCCGCTCCTTCATGACCTTCAGTTGATTGTCATGAATGGCGGCGTGAATTTCCTCGTCGGTGATATGAGGTGCGGGCACCGACGCAGCACTCCCCGTGGCCTTGAAGGCCGCAATTTGTTCAGCACGAAATGCCATCACTCTGGGGGGCGTGGTGGTGAAATGGCCATGGCAGTCAATGATCACAGTGTGTCCTTTATAAACAATGAAAGAAAATGGGCACCCTCATGGGGGCGTGAGGCTCAATCATGCGAGCAGTCCTTTTCCAACGATCAACTGCTGCACTTCGGTGGCCCCTTCATAGATTCTGAGCGCACGGATGTCACGGTACAAGCTCTCAATTTTCTGCCCCACGAGCACCCCCTTGCCCCCATGCATTTGCAAGGCCATGTCGATGACTTGTTGAGCGTTTTCAGTGGCCACCCACTTCGCCATGGCAGCGGCTTGGGTGTAGCGCTGGTGCAGCGCCATGCCTTGAGGGGTTTTCAAATCCTGACCCAAGAGTTGTGTATCTCGAATCCATGCGGCCTGGTAGGTCAACATAGAGGCCGACTCGATCAACGCTTTCATTTGACCCAATTTCACTTGGGTGATCTGAAAATCAGCCAAACGTTGCTTGAACATGGGCCGACTCTTGGCATACACCAAGGCCTCGTGCAAAGCACGGCGGGCCATGCCCAGGGCAGCACCCGCCACCGAGGTCCTGAAAATATCCAAGGTTTGCATGGCCAATTTAAAGCCCCCATTCCAAGGTCCCAGGAGTGCTGAGGCAGGAACTCGGCAATGGTTGAGCTTGACCGTGGCCAAGGGATGGGGCGCCATCACTTGCAAATGGGTGGCATCATCGAGTCCCGGCGTTTGCGCATCGACAATGAAGGCCGAAATCCCGCGTGAACCCAAAGCCGCGTCTGTTTTACAAAAGATCACATAAAAGTTGGCCATGCCACCATTGCTGATCCAGGTTTTTTCACCATTCAAAACGAAGCCGTCCGCTTGTCGAGTGGCCGTGCAAGTCATGGCCGCCACATCCGAGCCGGCCAACTCCTCGCTCAGGGCGAAAGCAGCGATTTTTTGTCCCGTGCACACGCTGCTCAAATAGTCTTTTTGTTGGTTTGGATTGCCACCGATCGTGATGGGGCCACTGCCCAAGCCTTGCATGGCAAACGCAAAATCGGCCAAGGCCGAGTAATGGCTCAAGGTTTCACGGATGATCACCAGTGAGCGCGAATCGATGTGCTCCAACACCCCGCCGTGGCTCAAGCTGACACAGTACTTGAGCCAGCCGTCCTGGGCCAAGCGACTGACCCAGTCAAGACAGGCCGAGCGATCATCGCGCTCGTCCACCACCTGTGCACTGGCCCAGACCTGCAGTCGTGCAGCCAATTGTTGGTGAGCGGGTGAGAAAAATGGAAGATCCCAACGATCTGCACTCACGTCCAAGGGGGTCTCCAAAATGATGATCCAATCGAGTTAATCCAAACCATGATATCACCGCCCCACAGCGCCAACAACGCGAGAATGCCCTAATAGCCCCCTGCAAAGCGTGAAGCTCGGCCAGGTGTATGGCGTGGCGCTATGCGTGCACCATGGCCTCATGCGCTTTTTATCCCTCAACTTCGCCGCCAGGTGCGCCATTCAAGAGATAAAATCACTCTCTTTGGAGTTCCCCCATGACCATTCACCGCGCCTGGATTGCCCCGCTTTTGATGCTCTGGACATCGACGTTGACCCTCTCACTCCACGCTCAAAGCAGTTTTAAGATCGGGGAGATCAACAGCTACAAAGCCCAGCCCGCTTTTTTGGAGCCCTATAAAAAAGGCATGGAACTCGCGATCGAAGAGATCAACGCGAGCGGCGGGGTCAATGGACGCAAATTCGAACTCTTCACCCGAGAAGACAATGCCAACCCAGGAGACGCGGTGCGGGCCGCTGAAGAGCTGTTGACACGCGAAGGCGTGGATATGATCGCTGGCGCCTACCTCTCCAATATAGGGCTTGCCTTGTCCGACTTTGCCAAACAGCGCAAAGTGTTTTACCTCGCTGGTGAACCCCTCACCGACAAAATGGTCTGGCAAAACGGCAACCGCTACACCTTTAGGCTGCGCGCATCGACTTACATGCAAGTCTCCATGCTCGTGCCTGAAGCCCTCAAAATGAAGAAAAAACGCTGGGCCTTGGTCTATCCCAACTACGAGTACGGACAGTCTGCAGCGGCCACCTTCAAGCAGCTCTTGAAAGCGAACCAAAGCGATGTGGAGTTTGTGGCCGAATTGGCCCCTCCACTGGGCAAATTGGACGCGGGTGCGGTGACCCAGGCCTTGGCCGACGCCAAGCCCGATGCGATTTTCAACGTGCTCTTTGGCGCAGACCTCACCAAATTTGTCCGCGAAGGTCAAACCCGGGGGCTCTTCACGGGCCGAGAAGTCGTGAGTCTCTTGACCGGTGAGCCCGAGTACTTGGACGCTTTAAAGGACGACACTCCCAGTGGTTGGGTGGTCACGGGCTACCCTTGGAGTAGCCTCAACACCCCCGAGCACAGCGCCTTTCTCTTGGCTTATCAAAAGCGCTACAACGACTACCCCCGCTTGGGCTCGGTGGTGGGCTTCACGATGATCAAATCCATTGCCCAAGCCTACAAAAAGGCCGGCAGCAATGACACTGAGAAACTGATGGCGGCTTCTCGTGGCATGGTAGTTGAGAGTCCGTTTGGGAAAATCACCTTCCGCGCCGAAGACCAACAATCCACCATGGGGGCTTTCGTCGGAAAAACCAAAAACGACAACGGCAAAGGCGTCTTGGTGGATGCCAAATACATGGATGGCGCAAAATTTCAGCCCACCGCTGACGAGGTCAAAAAACTGCGCGCGCTTGACTGAATCTTGAGCTGCATTGGCCCCACCCCGAGACCGAGCTGTTAAACCATGGAGTTCACCGCCCTCCTTGTGCAACTCCTCAACGGCCTGGCACAAGCATCGACCTTGTTCTTGATGGCCGCGGGCTTGTCGCTCATCTTTGGGGTGACGCGCGTGGTGAACTTTGCCCATGGCTCCTTTTACATGGTGGGGCTTTACTGTGCGGTGTCGCTCTTTGAGCGCCTGAGCCCTGGCTTGGGCGCCCCAGGGTCGCCCTGGGCCTTTTGGCAAGCCGTTTTTTACAGTGGGATCGTGACCGCCGCTTTGGGCGCCTTGGTCGAGGTGCTCGTGATCAAACGCTTGTCCAAAGCCAGCGACATTGTGCAACTGCTGGGGACCTTTGCACTGGTGCTGATGGTGAAGGATGCAGCCCTTGGGATTTGGGGTCCAGAGGACATCATGGGCCCAAGAGCCCCTGGATTGGGCGGGGCGGTCTCCATCTTGGGGCATTCATTTCCGAGCTATGACTTGCTCTTGATTGCGGTGGGCCCCTTCGGTATGGGTGTATTGTGGTGGCTTCTCAAGAAAACGCATTTTGGCATTTTGGTGCGTGCGGCCAGTCAGGATCGAGAAATGGTGGCGGCCCTGGGGGTGAATCAGACCTGGCTTTTCACCGGTGTTTTTGCACTCGGCTGCGCCTTGGCGGGTTGGGCTGGGGCTTTGCAAATGCCCAGAGAACCGGCCAACCTCGGTCTGGACTTGACGAGTGTGAGTGAAGCCTTTGTCGTGGTGGTGGTCGGGGGATTGGGCTCGATCCCGGGGGCATACGTGGCGGCGCTTTTGATTGCCCAGACCAAAGCCCTTTGCATTGCGCTGGGCACCGTGAACATCTTGGGAGTGACCTTGGTGTTTTCCAAGCTCACCTTGGTGGCTGAGTTTTTGGTGATGGCCGCGGTCTTGGTCTTCAGGCCTTGGGGCCTCATGGGACTGCCCGTGGCCAACCAAGTCAGAGCGGTTGAAGCCGAGCAAGACCCGCCTTTGCCTGGCAGTGTGGGGCTGGCCACTGGGCTGGCCTTCGTCTTCATGGTGCTTTGGGCCTTGCCCATCCTCACCCACAAAACCCCCTATGTGACGGTGCTGGCCATTGATGTATTGACCAGTGTGCTCTTTGCCAGCAGTTTGCGCTTTTTAATGGGGCCAGCAGGCTTGCACTCTTTTGGCCATGCAGCGTATTTTGGCCTCGGCGCTTACGGCGCAGCCTTGATCACCTTAAAACTGCATTGGCCCATGGAATGGGCCTTGCTCATGGCCCCAGTGCTGAGCGCCGTCACAGCAGCGGTTGTGGGTTGGTTTTGCGTGCAACTGTCGGGCATTTATTTGGCCATGCTCACCTTGGCCTTTGCCCAAATTGTCTGGTCCATTGGGTTTCAGTGGGATGACATCACCGGTGGGAGCAATGGATTGAGCGGTATCTGGCCCAGTGCGACTTGGGCAAGCAAAGAAGACTTTTATCGACTCACATTGGCACTGGTCGCCGTGTCGCTTTGGGTCTTGTACCGTTTGGCACATTCTCCCTTGGGTTACGCTTTGAGGGCTTCACGGGACTCGAGCCTTCGAGCACAGGCTTTGGGGATGGATGTCAAACGCTTACAGTTAACGGGATTTGTGATCGCTGCGGTTTTTGCTGGCTTGGCCGGAGCGCTGTTTGCGTTTTCCAAGGGCAGCATTTCGCCCGACGTGCTTGGGATTTCAAAGTCGGTGGACGCGTTGGTCATGGTCCTCCTCGGTGGGCTAGAGCTTTCGCATGGACCCGCCGTCGGGGCCTTGATCTACACCACTCTAGGGGATCACCTGCAAAGGGCTACACCCTATTGGCAAGCGACCTTGGGGTTCTTGATACTGCTCTTGGTCTTGCTGCGTCCCCAAGGTTTGGCAGGTTTGTGGAGCGCACGCTCGTCTCATCAAAGGGCGATCGAGCAAGCGAGGTCTCGCTCATGACGACGGCGCCGACAAGAGTCGCCAAACCACTGCTTCATGTGAAGGGCTTGGTCAAGCGTTTTGGAGGAAACGTGGCGCTCGCAGGCATTGACTTTGATCTCGCACCGGGTGAAATGTTGGCCTTGATCGGCCCCAATGGAGCCGGTAAATCCACCACGTTCAATGCGCTCAATGGTCAATTGCTGGCCGATGCGGGTGTGGTGGAGTTGTCCGGGCAGAGCTTACTGGGCCAGAGCCCCCAAGCCATTTGGGCCTTGGGTGTCGCTCGCACCTTTCAAGTGGCACAGACCTTTGCGTCCATGACCTTGCTGGAGAATGTACAAATGGCCTTGCTGAGCAGCAAGTCCAGGCTGTTTCAAGCCTTTGAGTCGGTCCACGCCATGGATGCCCATGAAGCCCACGACTTGTTGAGACAAGTGGGGCTTGATGAATTGTCAGATCAAGACGCCAAGAGCTTGGCTTATGGCGATGTCAAGAGACTGGAATTGGCCATGGCATTGGCGTGCAAACCTCGCTTGCTACTCATGGACGAGCCCACCGCTGGCATGTCCGCGTCCGAGCGACTCGTCTTGATGGGTTTGATACGGGACTTGACCCAACAACCCCAAGGCCCTTCTCGCCCTGCCTTGTCGGTTTTGTTCACCGAGCACAGCATGGATGTCGTGTTTGGTTTTGCCGACCGCATCTTGGTGCTGTCGGCGGGCCAAATCATTGCCCAAGGCAGCCCCCGTGAGATTGCTCAAAACCCCTTGGTCCAAAAAAGCTATTTGGGAACCTCCTTCAAATACCCCAACTCGAATCTCCAATCTTGAACACCATGACGCGCCCTCCCCTTCTTCGCTGCCGTGACTTGTGCGCTTGGTACGGTGGGGCGCAAATTTTATTCAATCTCAATTTCAGCATTGCCGCGGGTGAAGTGGTGGCCTTGATGGGTCGGCACGGTGCGGGTAAATCAACGACGCTCAAATCCATCATGGACATGGGCCCCAGGCACACAGGTCGCATTGAATGGTTGGGACAAGACGTGTCCCACTTACCCAGTCACGCGCTGGCTCAATTGGGACTGGCCTATGTCCCCGAGGAGCGACGAATCTTTAGCGATTTGACGGTCGTGGAGAACCTGCGTGTTGGCAGACAAGCCGCACGCGCCATGCCTCATCAGACCCTCAGCACTGGGCGCCAAGCGCCACAGCATCCAACCCAACAAGCCCAAAGCAGCCCCCTGCAATGGGATACCGAGGCCATCTTTGACTTGTTCCCGGCATTGGCGGCCAAGCCCAAGTTCAGAGGTTCGATGCTCAGTGGCGGGGAGCAACAAATGCTCAGCGTAGCGCGGGCTTTGATGGGTAACCCGCTTTTGTTGCTGCTCGATGAACCCTCTGAAGGCATGGCGCCCATGGTGGTCGAGCAGATGGCGCAAATGATCTTGAGACTTAAATCAATGGGGGTGGGTGTTTTATTGTGCGAGCAAAATACCGATTTTGCGCAGCGTGTCGCTGACGCCAACTTTGTACTGGATCAAGGTGCAATGGGTGGCTTTTGAGAGCCCGGAGCTTTTGCCCT
The DNA here is from genome assembly GCA_903844385.1 of uncultured Burkholderiales bacterium. Classification (GTDB taxonomy): domain Bacteria; phylum Pseudomonadota; class Gammaproteobacteria; order Burkholderiales; family Burkholderiaceae_C; genus Limnohabitans. The sequence goes on along the minus strand of CAIMTJ010000017.1, from coordinate 17,015 downwards.
GAAGAACGCCGTGGCTGAGTATTGAATGATGGACACCACCATGAGAGGGCCAACAGCATCAAAGTCACTGGAAGGTGTTTGTTGAGTGTGGGTTGGTTGAGTGTGGGTTGGTTCAGTGCTAAAGGAAACTCCTGAGTTCAAACCATAAAATGAGAGCTTCCAATTGTCTATACTTGTAGCGTTGACATGGGTACTTGCGCGGCGTATTTTTGCCGTGCACTTTTTGGGGGGAGGTTGGCATGGCTGAGCCGAAGATTGCAATTGTCGGTGCCGGGATCGGGGGTCTAGCGACTGCGGCGGCCTTGTTGCAGGCGAATTTTTCTGTGACTGTTTTTGAGCAAGCCCATCATTTTTCACGAGTTGGCGCCGGCATCAATCTCACCCCCAATTCCATCAAAGCATTGGACGGTTTGGGCCTGGGTCAAGCGGTCTGCGCTCTTGGGTTTCAGGCCCAGCACAGAGTGAGTCGTTTATGGGATACGGGTGAGGTCACCTCGAACTTGAGTTTGAATGAGGGCGGCTTGCACAAATACGGCGCACCTCAAGTGACCATTCACCGGGCTGAATTGTTGACGATTTTGGAGCAATCCGTAGACGCTGCTTGCATTCAATTCAACAAGAAGTTGATGCGTTTGCAGCAAGACCCATCGGGCGTCACTCTAGAGTTTACGGACGGTCACCAAGAACGATTTGACGCCGTCATCGGTGCCGATGGCATTCACTCTTGTGTTCGAGAACAACTCGCAGGCGGCGAAAGTCCCGAATTCTCAGGCATGGTCGCCTTCAGATCGGTGATTGATGTCAAGCGCTTACCCAAGCGCGATTACCGAGCCTTGACCAAATGGTGGGGACCCAATTCGACCAGTCAGTTGTTCACATTTTTAATTGATGAAAAAGAAAGTGAGCTCTTTGTTTTTGCGACGGCGCCCTTGCCAGACTGGCCCCATGAATCATGGTCCATCAAAGCGCAAAAGGAGGAGTTGCTGGGGCTTTATGCCCATTACTGCTCAGAGGCCACTTCAATCCTAGAGCACTGTGATGACATTTTAAAAACCGCCATGTATGTGAGGCAGCCACTGCAGAGCTGGAGCTTTGAGCGCGTTGCCCTGCTGGGAGACGCCTGTCACTCCATGCTACCGTTCATGGCGCAAGGTGCGGCCATGGGACTAGAAGACGCTGTGGTCCTTGCTCGATGTTTGAGCATGATGAAAGGCCATGATGTATGCTCTGCTTTGAAACGATATGAGCACTTGCGTCTTTCTCGTGCGAGCAAAATTCAACTCGCTTCGGCGCAAAATGATTGGCTACGCAATGATTCCAACGCTGAATGGGTTTATGGTTACAACCCGTGGCAAATAGAAATTTAGAAAGCGATACATCATGAACAAACGATCTTGGTTGCAATGGATGGCAGCGTCGGGACTCGAGACAGTTTGGCATCAAGCCTATGCACAAAAAGGCTTTCCTGCCAAACCCATCAAATTGTTGGTAGGTTTCGCAGCGGGAGGTGCAACAGACATTGCTTTTAAGATTTTGGCCAGCAACGCCTCTTCAATCATCGATCAACCGGTGGTGGTGGAAAACAAACCTGGAGCGGGCATGGTCATACCTGCCCAAATGATGAAAACCACCGTGCCAGATGGATATACCGTTGCACAAATTGCGGTCACCGTATTTAGGCAAGCCATCATTGATAAAACCGATTTTGATCCACTCAGGGATTTGAGCTATATCATTGGCTTGAGCGCTTATTCTTTCGGCTTGGTCGTCGACGCCTCATCCCCGTTCAAAACTTTGGCTGACTATATCGATTTTGCCAAAAAGCATCCTGCACAGTTGACCTACGGGACAACGGGGACTTTTTCATCAGCTCAGCTGACCATGGAGGATTTGGCTTTCCAAAACAATGTTCAATTCAATCACGTACCCTACAAAGGCGGCATTGAGGCTTTGCAAGCCTTGTTGGGTGGTCACATTATGTCCATGGCAGATGCACCCAGTTGGGCGCCGTATGTGGAGAGTGGTAAATTAAGACTCTTGGTCACAGCCGATGAGAAACGCTCTGAGCGTTTTCCCAATGTGCCGACCATGATTGAATCGGGCTTCAACATTGTTCAAAACGCGCCATTTGGATTGGCGGCGCCTCGCGATACCGACCCCGCAGTGATCAAGAAGTTACACGATATTTTTAAAGCAGCCATGGAGATGGACAACTTTAAAGAAGCGCTCAAAAAATACAATCTGTCTTCCATGTATTTGAGCAGCTCCCAATTCAAACAATTCGCTGCTGACATCATGAAAAAGGAAAGACCCTTGATTGAGCGCATTGGCTTGAAAAGCAATTGAGACGGGCAATCCACAAAACGAAAAACGCCCAAGGCTTTTTATCGCTGTCTTGCCAGCTCTTACTCACGCACCAATCAATTTGACCTGATTGGCCCATCGGCCAGTCCTAGTGCTTCATTGACTTGATACAGCATGAACGGTATCAGAGCGAAGATCTCAATGGGTGCAGACAAAACGTGACGACACCCCATATTTCTTGAAGATCGTCACCCCCCCGGGAACCCTCCCGTAGAGGTGAAGGCCAGACCTCTGACATTTGGGTCCTGAATGCGTCACTTTTTTGTGTAAAAACGCACAAGCTCAGCTCCATCTCCTTCATGGCCACCACCACCTGACCTGCACGCGGTTTTAAGGAGCGGTCCACCACCAACAGATCGCCTTGACAGATTCCTACTGTTTGCAGTTGATCATCTCTTGCGCGAAACAGCACCGTGCTGCTTGGATTGGGCACTAAAAAATCTTCCAAACCCAAAGCTTGGTGCGCCTCTTGACCAGGGCTGGACTGAGCCCTTGGACCATGATCCTGAGGACGGTGATAAAACTCGTGTGAAGTGGCGTTCATGACACAATAATACTGTACGAAAATACAGCTGTCAAGCATTCTGAACCCCCATTTCACCGCCCAGAGGTGTCGACTTGAGATGGGTCAAACGCAAGATCAGGCAAGCTTTTAAAGTCAGGGGCATTGTTTGTGAAATGGAGCGCCTCAAAACGGTGTGGCCAACGCCTCGGGGCCTCCAATCCTCAGGTCGCCGAGCCATGACGGTCTATACCGAGTAATCACCAAGACCTGTGGGCTCACAATTCTGCTATCTTTTAAGGCCCTCAGTCCTGCGACTATCGTGACAATTGATTCGCTTAAAGTGCCGTCCACCGATCCTTGTTTCACCCTTGATCTTAGAAACCTCACCATGACCTCTATTTTTGACCAACACCTCGATCGCAACGATGCCAACCATGTACCGCTCTCGCCCGTGAGCTTTGTCGAACGCTCGGGCGAGGTGTTTGGCGACCTCACGGCCGTGATCCATGGTCAAAGGCGCTACACCTGGGCGCAGTGCCGCGAGCGCTCAGCGCGTTTGGCAGCGGCCTTGCAGCACTTGGGCGTGAAGAAGAACAGCACCGTGAGTGTGATGCTGGCCAACACCCCCGAAATGGTCGAAGCCCATTACGCCATCCCAGCCATTAATGCGGTCATCAACACGCTCAATATCCGATTGGATGCGGCGCTCTTGGCCTGGCAACTCAACCACTGTGAATCAAGTGTTCTCATCACAGACCGCGAATTCTCCCCCACCATCACACATACCCTCGCCATCTTGAAACAAGAATTCAACAAAGAATTGATCGTGATCGATGTCTGCGACAGCGAGTACTTGGGCGCTGGCGAGCGTCTTGGTCACCATGAGTACGAAGCCTTGCTACAAGCACATGCACCCGTGAGCCATTTGGTGGGACCGCAGGATGAATGGGACGCCATTGCCGTGAGTTACACCTCGGGCACCACCGGGGACCCCAAAGGTGTGGTGACCCACCACCGAGGTGCTTATCTGAATTCAGCTTGCCAAGCTCTCACTTGGAACATGCCCCACTTTCCTGTCTATTTGTGGACCTTGCCCATGTTTCACTGCAATGGCTGGTGTTTCCCATGGACCATCGCCATGATGGGGGGAACCCACATTTGCTTGAGGCGTGTTGACGCACAAAACATCTTGAGCGCCATCAAAGAGCACCAAGTCGATCATTTCTGTGCCGCCCCCATTGTTTTTAATTTAATTTTGGCGGCTCCAGAAGAACAGCGCGCTGGCATCACCCACAAAGTCAGGGGTATGGTCGCCGGTGCTGCGCCTTCGGCCGCCATGATCGAGGGCATGACCCTCATTGGTTTTGATGTGATACACGTCTACGGCTTGACCGAGGTGTATGGCCCAGCGGCCGTGGCCGTCAAACGCAACGCCTGGGCTCAAGAGCCCTTGTCCGAGCAAGCCCGACTCAACGGCCGACAAGGCGTGCGCTACAGCTTAGAAGAAGGCATGACACTGAAAGATTCTGAGACCATGGTCGACTTGCCCGCTGACGGCAACACCATGGGAGAGATCATGTTCAGGGGCAATATTGTGATGAAGGGTTACCTTAAAAACCCAAGCGCCACCGAAAAATCCTTTGCGGGAGGCTGGTTTCACACGGGCGACCTGGCCGTCATGGAGAGCGACCGTTACCTCAAAATCAAAGACCGCAGCAAAGACATCATCATCTCAGGTGGTGAGAACATCAGCTCACTCGAAGTAGAAGACTGCCTTTATCGCCATCCCGCTGTCATGGCATGCGCTGTCGTGGCCAAAGCCGATGAACGCTGGGGCGAGACGCCCGTGGCCTATGTGGAGCTCAAAACCGGCAAGCAAGTCAGCGCGCAAGAGTTGCTCGAACATTGCAAAGCTCACTTGGCCAACTACAAAGTGCCCAGAGATTTTCGCTTCGAGCCGATTCCGAAAACCTCCACTGGCAAAATTCAAAAGTTTGAGTTGCGAAAAAGAGCAGCGGTATAGGCTACCAACATCGGTCGTTTTTAAACCTACAAGCTTCGCCGAGCCAGGTTGACCCAACTGGCTTCAAATGAAATGTGTTTGAGCAACTCGGGGAATTGATTGGGGCTCGAGGTCGAAAAAATTATGCCCAAAAGCTTCCAAATCGGCGCGATGTCCAGGACTTTGTTTTTTATGGTCGAAGTAATACAGCTTCTCCCCTTTGCTGTCTTTCAGTCTTAACAGACACAACTCTGGTGAATACCCAAACGCTCTCACCAGAGAATTCAGCCTCTCTTTGCTCACCTGATTGAGGTGCACCAAGGTGTCGTACAACAAATCGGACTTGGTTTTCCTCAATGAGCCCCAACTCAAAGGAATCGGTATCAAAGGGCCACGGTTGAAGATCAGGGCAAGTCGTTGTTCTTTGAGAAGAGAAAACAAACACAAAAAAACTTGCTCATTGACCTTGATGAAATCGTCGCTCGGTTCAATGGCAAATTTTTTGATCGCAACAATGTAACCGGCATCCACTTTGGGGCTCATTCGGTGCAAAGTGATACCGAAGGCCTCATCGTTGTCGAGCAGCGCGTATTGCAATGGGGCCCAACCGGGCCGATTGGGTAGAGATGGATGGAAGTTATAGCAACCGTATTGAACTTGATTCAATATTCTTTCCGGAACGATCACATCGGTCAGAAATCCAATCAAGCGACTCCGAATCAACAAGTCTTCAGCAATACCGTTGAGCTCTTCAATGCTTTCAACCAATGCAATCGTTAGCTCAGGGTTGACTTGTTTGAAGATAAAGTTCAACGATACATGCCAAACCCTTGAGGATATGATTATAAGATTAGTAACCATTTCCATAATGTACCACAACGCACAAAAATGCAATGTTAAGTTTGATAAAGAAACGTGAATGTCAATGAACTGAAACGGTAAAAGAGGGTCGTGAAGGCTTACCAAATGTCTTGAATACAATGGTCAAGAAGACACCCCTACCTTCACCTACTCACACTCCATCCACTCATTGGGTGGGCTCGTCCTTGGCTGCTTGCCTAGGCCAAGGGCGTCAATCCTTGTACTCGCCGTCTCGCCTTCAAGCGCTTCGCTTACGAGTGCCGAGTTTGATCACCACGCCCACCACCAAAATAGCACCCACGAGCTGCATGGCAGAGATGGTTTGCGACAAAATAACCCAAGCCATGATCAACGCAAAAATGGGCTCCAAGTTCAATATGGCTGAGTTTCCCACCACCCCGAGTTTGGGCAAAACGGTGAACATCAACGTGATGCCCGAGGAATAAAACAAGCACAAAAACACCAGCCCCCACCAGCCCTCCAGTCCTTGGGGCCAATGAAACTCGCCAACATAGTGGATTGAACATAGCGTGATCAGGGCCACCATCCACATGGTGAGGGAGGTTCTCAGTCGGCCATCTAGACCCTGGGTTTCGAACTGAATGAGCACCAGCACCAAACCAAAAGTGGCCGAAGCTATGAATGCAAACAAGACCCCCCAACCGATCAAATCCCATTGGGCCTGGACACCCAGGCCCGAGGTTGAACCCGTGACATCAAGCGCCAGGGCCAATCCCAACAGTAAAATGGGCATGAGCACCAAGACTTGTCGCTCACTGGGGTGTTTGTAGATGACCCTCGCCCAAAAAGCCGTCCACAAGGGGTAACTGTTAAAGGTGAGCAAGGCCAAGGACACGGGCAAAATGGCCACTGCGCTATAAAGGGTCCAGCTTTGTATGGCAATCAAACCCCCAATGAGAACCAACACCCGCCACTGACGGGCTTGGACTTGGAAGGGAATTTTTTGCGCCCACACCAACACACTCACCACAATCGCGGTGAAAGCACTTCGAACCACCACGGCAGTGGAGACATCCAGACCATGGTTGAAGGCGATTCGGGCCGCCACATGATTAGACCCCATCAAGAATGCCACCAACATCAAGCTCAAAAATGCGGCCAAAGAGATGGAGTTTTGGGCTCGAGTCGCGGAGTCGTTCATGTGTAGCGCTTTCTCATCTTTGACCCCCAGCCATGATGGGCACGGGACAAACCAGCCGTTTAACTCAAAGGGTAGGCTGCAATGATAAAGCCAAAGACACCGCTTGCTGTGCATCCGTGCTGATGCCATCAACGCCAAAGTCGCTGGCCTTCAAATCCATCACGGTGAAGATAGGACCGCCTAGCAAAATCACAGTGCGTGGGTTGAGGGAGGATTTTCTGATGCGCTCAACCAAGTCGCCCAGGCCTTCCAATTGTGACTCTACGCTGATTGACAAGCCAATCGCATCAAACCATTCTCGTCGTGCCGACTGCTCGAGCTCTCGAGCCGAGGGAGATACCTCCAAGACCACTTGCCAACCCTCTTTGCGAAAGAACTCTGTGACAATACTTGGCCCCAACAAATGCTCGGACCCGGGTGCTGAGGCGATCATGATGCGTTTGACATCCCCACTCACCAAGGGTCCGCCTTGGTTGGCGTAACCGATCTCGTGCGTGATCGATTGCAAGCGAACCAAACCGTGAGTCACCTCAATAAAATCAAAGAGACCATCATCCCACTGCTGGCCCAATTGGCGGGCCGCGGGAGTGATCAATTCCAGAAAAATGGTTTCTTGGCTCGTCCCATCGGCCATCATTTTCTGCACAAATGCATTGGCCAGCAGCGGCTCATCGGCAATACACATTCTTACAAAAGCATCAATTTCGAATTGGGTGGGGTGACGACTTTGACCCCGGGCATCGCTGACAGCTGTCAGTGAAAGCCTTTGAGAATTCAATAACCGAGGAATAATCTCAGATTCAATCACCGACTGAATCGATGTCTCACATTCAGAGGTGATGTGATTTAATTTTCTTGGGTGCGAGTCATTGGATGCCTTCGCTGTGTCTTTAGAAAGAGAGGACATCAACGCCCAACCCAACTTGGAGATCGAACTGAGTCGATGCACACCATGCAAAGCAGTTGCTGCTAAATTCATCGCTCACAGCTTTCAAAATAGCCAACGACAAAATAGCCATCGACACCGTACTTTAATAAATTATTGACAAAAATTTAATAGGACTAACCGCCAAAGGGTATTCCCTTGCCATTTTAGCTTCAAAAAAAGCCTTTGTACACTGAAAGTACACAAAGTAACGCACACCGAGCTGCGCAATTGATCCGCCAAGAAGCCATACGGCACAAAACCTCTCAACATTCAAAACAGTGACCTCGAAGCGCTCTAACTGAGATTGAATACCCTTTGAGACGTTACCGCTGTTACGGACTGGCAATAGCAGGGCTAGCGCCCATTTTCCGATATGATCAAAAAGAGGGATTCAATGCACTGTCCATACCTCACCTTGAGCAATAGGAGGAAGGCATTGTGACGTCATTGAAACATGAACATCGCCTGAACTCACCGAGTTCGCAAGTCCAGCCCAAGCGTCATCGACTCTGTCAGCCCAAAGATGGGGAAAATCCAGCCAACTTCAATAAGACCCCGTGTCAATTGACCCAGATGCGTTCAATTTCATGCCCAATACCAGCATCAACTTCTCCACGGCTTCTGGCAATGTAGTTGCAGCCAACCAAACCCTCAATGGCACGGGTACGCCAGGGGCCACAGTCAGTATATGGAATGGCAATGTCCAAGTTGCCAACACGACCGTGGGGGCCAATGGCACTTGGAGCGCTCCGGTCACGCTCAATGTGGGCCTGAACACCTTGACGGCCAATACGCTCAGCACCTTGGCCAACTTTAAAGCCAATGTGGGGATCTACCCCAATGGAAACTTGGTTCAGGACGCTCAAGGCAACTTGATCGGCACCTCCAGCAAAGGTGGATTGAGCAACAACGGGTCGGTGTTTGAACTCACCAGCACCAATCCTCAAACCTTGATCACGGTCTTGTCCTTTAGCGGCAGCAATGGATCGATTCCCTACAACGGATTGATACAAGACGCCCAAGGCAATCTGTTTGGCACCACCGAGATGGGGGGGCCCAACGGTAACAACGGTGGGACCGTGTTTGAGCTGTCAGGCAGCGACCACAAAATCCTCACCACCTTGTACAACTTCAACACCGGTAACACCACCTGGCCCTTGAGCAACTTGGTGATCGATGCAGCGGGTAACCTCTTTGGTGCAACCCTGACGGGAGGGACATTCAACAAGGGAACCATTTTTGAGCTCAGCGCAAAGAATTACCAAACTTACACCACCGTCTTCAATTTCAACGGCACCAACGGCTATCAACCCAGCTATTTGTTGATGGATCCCAGTGGCACGATCTATGGCGTCACGACCGATGGCGGCAGCAACAACCTGGGAACCTTGTTCGCACTCACACCAGGCACCTCGCCAACTCTCACCACCCTCTACAACTTCTCTTCCAGAAGTGGCAACTACCCCACATCTTTGATTGAAGACAGTCGAGGCAATTTGTTTGGCATGACCATCTCGGGGGGAATTAATGGCACAGGAACCATCTTTGAGCTCAGCGGAGACTCTCACCAAAACTACACCATTCTTTACAATTTCCCAGCCACCAATTTAGAGAACTCCTCGAGCAATTTGGTCATCGATGCCGGGGGAAATTTGTACGGTGAAATCGCCAACATCAGTGGCGGCACCATCTTTAAGCTCAGTGGGACCAATTATCAAACCTTCACGACCTTGGCCAACTTTACAGGGTCCAATGGTGGGAGTCCGAACCAGATGGTGATCATTGGGGATACCTTGTATGGGGTGACGAGCAATGGGGGAAGCAATCAAGGCGGGACCCTCTTTCAGATCAATACCGCGCCCTCTGCCCTCAATCTGACTTATTTTTCTCCCCAAAACATCACCATCACGCCACTCACCCCGAGCGTGACCGAGGGCAGCGTGGCCTCGTTCAAGGTCACAGCCAATGGCATTCCCCCAGGCACAGCGATCAACTACACGATCAGCTGCACGGCCAAGGGTCTGATCAGTGCCAATCAAGCCTCAGGCATCCTTTCTCTCGGAGGCGATTCATCAGCCATCGTCCAAGTTCCTGTGGGATTTGATGGCGTTGTTCAACCCACTCCCCAATCGTTAAGCATCTCGCTCCTGGGGGTGAGCGCCACTGAAACCATCAAGGCCTTGCCCGCCAACGTGAGCAATAGCATCAATTTGAGCAAGTCGAGCTATTTGCACGGGGAAACCATCGCGATCAAAATCGCCTCCAACTTTTTAACCGGCTCGGCCAATGTGAGGATTTCAGGCATCTCTGCCAACTACTTTTTACCGGGTACTGGCGTCCTACAAGCCGATGGCTCACTCTTATGCCAAGCCAACTTGATCAATGGGGTCGCCAGCCTCAACTTGAGCACTCAAGTGAGCGTGCTCAACGCACAATATGGAACTTTGGGGCTCAATGCGAGCAAAACCCAAATGAATTTCCAAGTTAGCTTGACCACCAGTTCAGGCTATGCCTTGGCTTCACAGACCGTGGTCTTCAATGAGCCCAGCATCAACAGTCTGGTGGCCAATCAAAACCCCGTGATCGAAGGGGATAACGTCACCTTCACCCTCAACACCAGCAATATTCTAAGTGGCACCAAACTCAGTTATGCATTGATGGGGCTCGATTCGTCCCTCATCAACAACAGCCCCAGTATCGGCAGCATCCAACTATCAAATACCGCGCAAACCATCATCACCATTCCCACGGTCGTGCCCTTCAAGGACCTGGGCAACACCAATTTTTCACTTCAAATTGGGAACTTGGTGGCCAAAGAAACACTCACTCAACCTGTTTTTCCAACCGTGACTTGGCCAGTGGCCGCTGGCGGCTCTTGGAACACGGCGACAAATTGGCCCTCAGGGATACTGCCGAGCTTGACAACCAGCGTGAGTATTCTCAACAGCACGGCAGTCGCGGTCGCTGGTTCAGCCTCAGCTTTTACGCTCACCGTCTCTGACACCAAACTCACTGTTCAATCGAGTGCCATGCTCAACTGCACGTACCTCTACAGCGCCAATGCCGACCTTTTCATCTCAGGAAGTGTCAATATCTGGAACTCGATTGAAGGCTACCGGGTATTGAATTTGAGTGGGGGCACCATCACCGCCACCACCATCAAAGGCAGCTATGGCTCGATCCAAGGCTATGGCATCGTCAATGCCAACTTCATCGGTGCCAACGGTTTTTATGCCAACGCCCAAGGCTCCACGTCCACCAACCCGGTGCTTCAAATCAACGGTGCGTTATCTCTCCTCTCACCGAGCATGAGCAGCACCGTGAGCTCGGGCGCCACACTTGAGCTCAATAACACCAACAACTCAAAGTTCAACATTCCCGTGCAAATGTTGGGCGCCAATGCCACTTTAAAATTGGACAACCCCAGCCTCTATGCCGGAAGCATCAGCTCTTTCGTGTTGGGAGATCAACTCGATTTGGCCGGCATCACGGCGAGTGGCGTGAGTTATAGCGCTGGGGTTTTGAGTGTGGTGACGACAAGTGGTCAAACCTTGAACTTCAATCTCACTGGCTCAGTGGGTCAAAACTCTCCCGTCATTTCTAGCGACGGCACGGGTGGAACCTTGGTGACGTTTTCCAATCAAGTCTCCCCCACAGTTTCGATCACCACCAGCAGCACGAGCGTGGTGGAAGGACAAAAAGCTGTCTTTAACGTGAGCACCACCAACTTGGCGTCTGGTTCTGTCCTGCCCTATACCCTGAGTGGGGTATTGGTCTCCGACATTGCCTCGGGTCAACTCAACGGAAGCGTCGCAGTTGATGCCAAGGGTCAAGCCACCTTGACCATCCAAACGCTCACTCACTTGAGCAATTTGGGCAATAAAACCATGGGCGTCACGATCAATGCAGGAGGCACCAACAGCAGCGTGACGGCCAAGGTCTCGACGTCCTTGCTCGATCAAACGACCTTGAAAGGGATTGGTTTTACCTTGGCCGCAAAATCTCAAATCGTGACAGAGGGCAACAGCGCCGTCTTCACCATCACGTCCAACTCCATTCCCAACGGCACCGTCGTGCAATTCTCGGTGTCTGGAAACGCCGGGGCTGGTGACTACACCTTGACCTCCAATTCAACAGTGTTCAGTAACGGTCAAGCCACCATCACCATACCCACCAGCGTTCACACATACAACCAAGGCAATAAAACCTTGACCGTGAATATTGATAGCGAATCTGCCAGTGTGACCTTGATTGACAATTCTCCCTCACCCCCCATCTACTCGATCACGCCCGCAGCGACTTCGGTCAACGAAGGTCAAATCGCCACCTTCAATATCAACACCGTCAATGTCGCCTATGGCACTTCGGTCAATTACACCCTCAGTGGCGTGACGGCAGATAACATCGCCAACGGCCAACTCAGTGGAAGCGTCATGATTGCGAGCCCTGGCATTGCCTTCATCTCCATTCCCACGCTACAAAGTTCGACTTATCAAGGCAACAAAACGCTCACTGTTACCGTCAATGGAGCCAGTGCAAGTGAAACCTTGATCGACCTTGCTCCCAAGCCAACTTACACATTGAGTGCCAACACGAGCTCAGTGAATTTTGGCAGTCCAGCCATTTTTCAGCTATCCACGACCAATGTCGCCAACGCAACGCAAGTTTTTTATACGCTCGCAGGTGTCAGCGCTGATAGCGACCTTGGACTCGCCAATTTGACTGGCTCGGTCAACGTCGACCCCAGTGGTAAAGCCACCATCACCATACCGACCTTGGCGCACAGCAGTTTTCAGGGTAACAAAACCTTGACCTTGACAGTCAATGGACAATCCGTTTCAGAAAACTTGATTGACACCAAACCCGCTATCACGGTCAGCGCCAACAGTGACAGTGTGGTGGAAGGCAACACGGCCAGCTTCACCGTCTCAAGCGTCAACATCCCCGTGGGCACAGTGCAAACCTATAGCATCACAGGCACTGTGGCGAGCACCGACTTGAGCAGCGGGAAAATGACAGGCTCCACCACCATAGGTGCTGGCGGCGTTGCTACCATCAACATCCCCACTTTGTCTCACCCCTCGTTTCAGGGCAACAAGACCTTGACCCTCACCGTAGGGAACTCCAGTGCCACAGAAAATTTGATTGACAACGCTCCGGTTGTACCTGATCAATACGATGGCACTTATTTATCCATCAATAAACTCATGATGGGTGACACAACCTACTCCAATTTGGTCGTGACAGTGGGCTCAGTGGTGAGCATTGGCTATGGACTACCCAGCAGCGGCTTTGACACCTACAACGCATCGACCCAGACGTTGACCGCCCCAGTGATCAAATTTGGCAACACCATTTACACCAATGTGGTCATGCAATTGACCTCGAGCAATATCATTGCGCAAAACAATGGTTTGGTCAAGCCGCCCGCGATCCCACCGTCCAATATCTCCCTCTTGTCAGCGACACCGCTTAATTATTCGGCGGCTAGCGCGAATGCGGACGTCACTTTCACCTTCTCACAATTCATCTGCCCAAGTCAAGGCAATATCACCATCACAGACCCTAACGGCAATCAAAACCTCCTGGACATCACCTCTAGCCCCTACGTTCAAATATCAGGCAATACACTGACCGTGCTGCACTCGAACTTTTATCAACTCAAGGGCGCCTATCAATTCAATATACCAGCGGGCATCATTCAAGGCGTCACAGGTGGAAATTTTGCTGGGGTCAATGATTACTCGGTGACGCTCACTGGGCTCGCCACTTGAGGTGAAGAGTTCACTTTTGAGACATGTCACGATCAGGGCAATTGGCGGATTGAAAAAAACATCAATCCTCTGCGTTAGCCAATCTCACTCCAAGGTGATCACGCCTTCTTTGAAGAGTTGCGTATAAACCTTGAACTCTTTGTTGAGCCTGTCGGTGATCAAAGCCGGTGTATCGCTCACGACACCACCACCTTGTTCTTCAATTTTTGCGATGAGCTTGGGGTCTTGAAAAGCAGTTAACAAATGCTCCGACAAAAACTTTTGGGCTTGAGGATTGAGCGCTTTCGGACCAAAGAGGGCAAACCACACGTTCATATTCCATTCTGCAATGCCAGCTTCGGATGCAGTGGGTACGTCTTGTATAGCATTCAAACGGCGTGAACCACTCACAGCGATGGCTTTCAATTGACCGCTTTTTAAGTAGGGCTTGACCGTTCCCAAACTGCTCGAGAGCAGCTGCAAGCGACCCGCCAGCAAATCGGTCATAGCGCCCCCCAACCCTTTATAAGGCACGTGTGTGAATTTGATGTTCAGCATCTTGCCCAATTGGCTCACGGAGATATGGGGCTGAGTTCCAAGACCCGCCGAACCGTAATAAACCGTGTCCGAGTTGGCTTTGGCATAGGCGATCAAACCGGCCACATCGTTGATGCCCAAACTTTTGGGGACCACCAACAAATGCTGGCTCTCAGAACTGATGAAAATGGGGGCCAAATCCCGAGCAGGGTTAAAGTTAGCGCCTTTGTCTAAAAAATGCTGAATGAGCAAATTACCATTTGGAGCCCCCAAAATGGTGTAGCCATCCGGCGCGGAATTCATCACATACTCGGCCGCCAAACCGCCAGTTGCCCCGGCCTTGGTCTCCACGCTCACCGCCACACCTTGCCGATTGAGGGCTTCTGCACACAAGCGTGTCATCAAGTCAGTGGTGCCGCCAGGAACACTGTCAACAATGAAACGAATAGGCTTATTGGGGTAAACCCCTTGGGCATGAACCCCTGGCGTTAAGAACACCATGAAGAGTGCACTCATGGCCAGGGACAAAACGGGGGGGGGGAAATTAAACATCGGTAAGCTCTCCAATCTGATCTCGTTATTTTGGAGGGATCTGGGCAGTTGCGCACTACAGATCTTCCCTAAACTAAGCTCAATTGCCACAGAGAAGTCTATTTCGGTATCCACTCCCTATAATGTGATGTTAAAACTTTACGAGTGAGCGGTCTCATTTTTCACAGGTCAAAAACATGAGTGATATTTCCGATTTAAGTTCTATTCAAGCTTTTACTCCGACTTCCGCCGTGAAATTCAAACAAATCGGCGTGTTCTTGGGTGCTGAAGTCACGGACATTGATTTGAGCCAAGCCTTGAGTGAGGCAGAAATTGCAGACTTAAAGCGTGCGCATGCAGAGTTTGGCGTTTTAATTTTCCCCCATCAGGTCATCTCTTCAGAGGATTTGAAGCGCTTTGGTCGTTATTTCGGCGATTTAAGTGTTCACCCCTTCTCCACCAACGCCGCCAACAGTCCTGAGTTGATTGTTTATGACAACAAGGAAGGCAACCCGCCGGCCCCGACCGATATTTGGCATACCGACGAAACCTTTCGACAAGCTCCTCCCATGGGGACAGCACTGTGCTCGAAGATCATTCCTCAGTGGGGAGGCGATACGGCCTTTGCCAACATGAACGCAGTCTATGAAAGTCTCTCCGACCGCTGGCAACAGTTTTTGAGCGGCTTGGAGACCGTGCACGACTTCAAACCCTTTAGAAGCCTTTTCCCCGACTCACCAGAAGGTTTGGCAAAAATGCGGCACTACGAAGACGTTTATCCTGCAGTTACCCACCCCTTGGTGACGCTTCACCCCATCACAGGTAAAAAGGTGCTCTTCGTCAACCCCCAATTCACTCTCTACATCAAAGGCATGGCCGAGGACGAGAGCCGAATGATCTTAGAGATGCTATACAAAAAAACCTTGGTGCATGAATACCAGTACCGTCACCACTGGCAGCCAAATATGGTGGTCTTTTGGGACAACCGATTGGTTCAGCACTCAGCTATTCATGACTACTACCCACAAAGACGATTGATGGAACGTGTGACCATTGCGGGCACACCCACCTTGCCCGCCTTTGCCAGTGCAGACCCCAAGGAACTGCGCAAATACCTCATGCCCCCGCTGTCCCAATTCAGGAACAAGGGGACGGTGCCACAACGCGAACACGAAAAGTAAGGATGTCCACCATGCGATCACGTCAATCATCAGCTCGCTTTGTTTCACTGTTTGTGGTGTGTTTAATGCTTTGGGGTGGGAGTGCTTGGGCCGAACGTTATCCGGAAAGACCCATCAAAATTGTCGTGCCTTATCCAACGGGTGGCTTCACAGACATATTGGCCAGACTCTTGGCCGAGAAAATGAGCACTCAATTCAACCAAGCGGTGGTTGTGGATAACAAGGGAGGTGGTGGCAGCGTCATTGGTAGCAGCTTTGTCGCCAAGGCCCCTGCAGACGGCTACACCCTCTTGCTGGTGGCTGCAGATTTAGCGATCAATGAAAGTTTGGTACCCGACAAACTCAACTACAACGCGAGCAAAGACTTTGCCGGCGTGAGCCTTTGCGCCTGGTCCCCTTTAGCCATGGTCGTGACGCCCAAGTTAGGGGTTCAAAAGTTCAATGAATTTATGGAGATGGCGCGGAAAAATCCCAACAGCATCAATTTCGCCTCTGGTGGAAATGGTACAGGAGCCCACTTGGCACTGGAGCTGTTCAAATCCAAGTCAAAGCTCAGCATTGTGCATGTACCTTACAAAGGCAACGGACCCGCGCTGACTGACTTATTGGGCGCCCAGGTCTCGGGAATGTTTCTGCCCTATGCCTTGGCCAAGCCCCACATCGAAACTCATAAGCTGGTCATCCTCGGAACACCAGGCGCGCGTCGATCAACGGCCATGCCACAAATCCCAACTTTGGCAGAGCAAGGCATCACGGGGCTAGATGTGCAACCGTGGTTTGGCGTCGTTGCTCCAAAGTTAACGCCAGCTTCGACTTTGGAGACACTGAACAAAGAAATCACTGCCATCATGAACAGCAATGATGTTCGCACCAAGCTCAAAGAGCTGGGAGCAGAAGGCACAAGCAGTTCCCCCAAAGAATTTGATCTCTTTATCAGCGACGAGATCAAACGATGGGCTCAAGTTGTCAGTGACTCCGGCGCCACGGCCGATTAGCCACTCCCTTCGGACTATCAATCAGCGGGCCCTTTGCGCTCGCATGTTGTCCACGATGAAGGGATCGGCTAAGGCTTTTCAAAATGATCCACGATCGAAGATGCTCTCGAAAGGCGTGAAGACCAAATGACTCATATGTATTGACCTGTCAACCCCACCGATTAAATGGGTTTTACTTTCTCTGATTTTAAATGGA
>CAIMTJ010000016.1 GCA_903844385.1 uncultured Burkholderiales bacterium | reverse complement strand
AGTGCAAAAAATGAGCAAGGTGAAGTCTGCGTGAATGCTTAAGAATTCATTTCAAAAAAGGAGCTGGAAGCGAGACAGAAATATGGAGGGCAAGGAGAGCATGGTGGTGGTGGTGGATCTTGCCACATGCTGCGTCATCGAGCCAAGGGTGGGCTCACCCGGTAGCCCCGTGGGGGGTAGCCCGTCATTGGGGCTTTAAATGATTGACTTGCTCAATATAGGCGTCAAAGAGTTGATAGACACTCTTGAATTGCTCGGGTAGATGGGTTTCGCATTTGAGCAAGTAGGCCTCAATGACCTCGATCAAGGCGTGTTCAGTTTGGAGGTCGATTTTGGGGACGGTGATGGCGCTCAGCGCTGGTAATGTCGAGAAGTAATTCGGTTTCAAGCCATCGGTTCTGGCCATTTCGTTTTCAAACCGAAATTTTCTGAGTACCGCAAAAAGCGCAATTTCGCTTTGATGGAGCTTGGTTTGCAAGACAGCATGGTGCTTTTTTTTCTGTTCTATGCCATGTTGTATTTCAAAAAGAAGCTCGCGAACTTGAACCAGATGATCATCAATGCTTTGAAGTTTTTCTTGTTTTAAATCTTCCAACTGGGCTTGAACCTCTTCGAATTCACTCTCAAAGCTCACCACAGCATTTTGCGCTCGACGAGAAATACGGCCGTAGCCGGGATAGCGGTCGTCCATCAAAATACCATCGATCATGGCAGTCAGGCCAAAGCCCAGGGTGATGAGCATTAAAAACCAAGTGAACAAATCCTTGATGGCCAAGAGGTGCTCTTGAATCGTGCTCCAAGCCAACTCGGATGGGTTGCTCACACCTTGCATCAAAGCGTCTCTCAAGTGCGTGACAGAGATGGTCATGAAAGCGGCAAAGCAGACAAAGACCACCAAGCCAGCAAAACCCAACAACTTGCCCCACCAGGTGCGGTGAAAGAGCCATCGAATCCAAAAGCGACCCAAAAGGAAGCTCACCACCACGTTGATGGCGGCCATCATGGCGGCTGTGGTGAAGCCACCCAGCAAGCCTGTGTCCATGCCTTGAGCGAAAAATCCAGCGTTCAACACCCCTTCAATGAGCACCATGGCCAAGAGCAAGGCGTAGCGGAAAAACAGCTGCGAGCTGGGTGGAAAATCAGGGATGCGGTCAATTTGGTGTTTGTTTTTAAAGCGAATTTGCTCTTGTTTTTTTAACTCTGCATCTTGGGCCAAGTTTTTAAGCCAAGTGCCTTGCGTGTCGGTGATTTGACGAGCTTTGCGGTCAAACTCTGAGGCCATGGAGACGGCTTTCATGAGGAGAAATTTCCTCTCAAAGCCCGTGATCATCGTGTCCAAGCTGCTGATGGATTGGGTGAAATAGAGTTGGGCCTGGAGTCGAGCGGCATTGATGTACTGGAGCACATCGGCTTCGACATCGGTCAAGTCCTTGGCATGAAACGCGGGCAGGCCCAAAAGCCCCAAGCGCTTGGCTTGGGTGGAAACTTTAAAACGCTCAACAATGGCCTCCACCTCGAAGGAGTCGTCTCCTTCAAGTTGTCGTTTGCGAGTGAGTAAGTCCCAGAGTTTTTGGACAACAGTTGTCATGCTACTTTCAAATCAAACCTCAAGGCCCATGGGCCCCATTGCATTTCGAATCAAAGCGCTTGCTGCGCTGACACCACCAAGCTCAATTCTTCGCTGGCCGATGAAAGAAAAGAGCTGAAGTTTCATCTCCTCATTGAGCTTATCAGTTTAATTGACAATACCCTCATTTTGATGGCGGTGTCTCACTTGTCATGAAAAGCGGTTTTGGGCCGACTCTGACGTGCTTGAGACCCGTGCTCAAGCCAAGGCGCCAAGATCGAGCTCAAAACGGCTGAGCACTGCACGGACAATGGTGCCCCCAGGGTTGGCCACAAAGCTCTTCGAGGCGAGCGAGACTGCTGCACCCTTCACGAAACTCAGGCTAAAAAAAGACCCCGAAATTGACAACAACTCGGGGTCCGTGTGAGCCGCTCTCGTGGAGCCTTGATGACAAGAGCTGGCCTTATTTACCCTCGTGCCTGGCGCGTTTGCGGTCATGCTCGCTCAAATGGCGCTTTCTCAAACGAATGCTTTTGGGGGTGATTTCCACCAATTCATCATCATCGATAAACTCCACGCCATACTCGAGCGTGCAATCAATGGGGGGGGTGATTTTGATGGCGTCTTCTTTGCCCGATACCCGAAAGTTGGTCAATTGCTTGGTCCGGGTGGCGTTCACGACCAAATCATTGTCTCGGCTGTGAATCCCCACAATCATGCCTTCGTAAACGGGATCATTGGGTTTGACAAACATGCGGCCACGCTCGTCGAGTTTGCCCAATGCGTAGGTGAAAATCTCGCCCGCGTCCATGGAGATCAGAACACCATTTTTACGCCCGCCAATTTCCCCCTTGTGCGCTTCGTAGCGATCAAAGATATTGGAGATGAGTCCAGAGCCACGCGTCAAGTTCAAGAATTCATTGGTAAAGCCAATCAGACCACGCGCGGGTATGCGGTATTCCAAGCGAACACGGCCGCGACCATCGGGCTCCATGTTGACCAGTTCACCTTTTCTCTCGCCAAGTGCTTGCATGACGCCGCCTTGGTGGGTTTCTTCGATATCGGCCGTCACGAGCTCGATGGGCTCGTGTTTCTCGCCATTGACCTCTTTGAAGACCACACGGGGCTTGGAGACCGCCAGCTCGTAGCCTTCTCGTCTCATGTTTTCGAGCAAAATGGTCAAGTGCAATTCGCCTCGGCCCATCACTTCAAATATACCCTCCTCGTCGGTCTCTTTGACGCGCAAGGCGACATTGAGTTGGAGCTCTTTTTGTAAGCGATCCCAAATTTGACGGCTGGTGACGTATTTGCCTTCACGACCGGCCAAGGGGCTGGTGTTGACGCAAAAGTTCATGGTCAGGGTGGGCTCATCCACTTTGAGCATGGGCAGCGCTTGGGGATCGGTGGGGTCGGTGATGGTCACGCCAATGCCAATCTCGTCGATACCGTTGATGAGCACAATTTGACCAGGGCCCGCATCATTGGCTTGAACGCGGTCCAAGCCCTGAAAGGTGAGCACTTGGTTCACACGGCCTTTGATGGGCTTGCCCTCTGGGCCTTCCATCACCACCACATCCATCATGGGGCGAATCGTGCCTTGGCTGATTCGGCCCACACCAATGCGACCCACAAAGCTCGAATAGTCCAGGGCTGAAATTTGAAGCTGCAAGGGCGCGTTGGGGTCTCCAGCATGAGCGGGCACGTGCGCAAGAATGGTGTCGAAGAGGGCCGACATGTCGGGGCCCCATTGTTCGCCCGGTGTTCCCTCCACCATGGAAGACCAACCATTGATACCCGAGGCATAAACCACCGGGAAGTCCAGTTGCTCATCGTTGGCACCGAGCTTGTCAAACAAATCAAAGGCCGCATTGACCACAAAGTCGGGACGCGCGCCGGGTTTGTCCACTTTATTGACCACCAAAATCGGCCTCAAACCCAAAGCCAAGGCTTTTTTGGTCACAAACCGGGTTTGCGGCATGGGGCCTTCTTGTGCATCGATCAACAGCACCACACCATCGACCATGGAGAGCGCGCGCTCAACCTCACCACCAAAGTCCGCGTGTCCGGGAGTGTCCACAATATTGATGTGCGTGCCGTTCCAAGTCACGGCGCAGTTCTTGGCCAAAATCGTGATGCCACGCTCTTTTTCGATGGCGTTGTTGTCCATGACCGTGTCAACCACTTTTTCATGTTCGGCAAAGGTACCGGATTGACGCAACAACTGATCCACCATGGTGGTTTTACCGTGGTCAACGTGGGCAATGATGGCAATGTTTCGAATGGGAAGGCTCATATCAAACTCTCTAGGATGGAATTAATTTCGACGGGATTGAGTAAACGCTCAGCGATCAGTTCGCCAGCTTTTACATGGGCAGTGCCCAGTAAGTTGTTCGGTGGGGATTGGGCATAAACCGCCACTTGGGGGTCGTCAGGCCAAGGCCCCCTTCGTCTGAGCCCAGAGAGAAAGCGTGCCGCCTCCTCATCCTCCAGATAAATGGGTGCATGATCGTTGAGTAAGCTCTCAATGGGACCAATGGTTTGCGTTTTTTGCTGTGGATCCATGCCCTCAAGCGATTCGATACTGGTGCACAGATCCTGTCCAAAGGGGCCCGTTTGCACGCGTCTGAGGCTGAGCAAATAAGCCCCACACCCCAAGGCCTCACCCAAGTCTTGCGCCAAGGTGCGAATGTAAGTCCCCTTGGAGCAGTGCACTTTGATGCCCAAAAGACGTTTGCCAGGCTTGAAAAAGGCGTCCCACAAGGCCGCATCCAGCGTTTTTTCTGATGTGGCTGTCTCACCCGCTTTTGATGGAGTCGCCTGCACCGACGTGTAATTCTTGAGCAGACTCGGATCGAAGATCTTGAGTTCCTCGGCTGAAGAGATTTCGCACAAATTGAGATCAAAGATCTGGACTGATCGTCTCGCTCTGTCGATGCTCACCCCCTCGCGGGCATACTCATAGAGTGCACGGCCATTGACCTTCAATGCACTGTGCATGGGTGGGGTTTGCTCAAGGTGTCCTTGGAACCGCTGGGCCAAGGCTTTGAGAGCGACTACACTCAAATCCAAGTCGGTGCATGGCCCGCCTTCTTCAAGCGGTCCTTCGCTGTCACCGGTGGCACTGAGCTCTCCGAGTCTGGCCACCGCCCAGTAGCTCTTGTTGGCATCCAAATGCAGTTGACTGAACTTCGTGGCCGCACCCAGACAGATGGGCAAGACGCCGGTTGCCAAGGGGTCCAGCGTTCCCGTGTGTCCGGCTTTTTCTGCTTGGAAGAGCCATTTGACTTTTTGCAAAGCCTGATTGCTCGACAGCCCCAAGGGTTTGTCGAGCAAAAAGACCCCGTGGACGGGGTGGCGTTTGATGCCTTTTTTGGGTGTGCGTTTGACTTTTAGAGAGGCCTGCGCAGGCTGGGCAAGTGGTGCGTCATGAGCCAGTAGCGTGGTGGGCAATGCACCCTCACCGATGACAGCCGACGCGTTCAAACGCTGGTGCTCTGAGCGGGGCAAAGCTTGCAAAGGGTGCTGGATGAGGGAATCAGTCATCTTTGGCCTTGGAGGACAAAGCTTGGTGAATCAACAAGTTCAGGTCCGCCGCCTTTTGGGGTGTGGCATCGTAGATGAAATGCAAAGTGGGAACCGTGTGGATTTGAAGCCGTTTGAATAAGCCGTTGCGCAAAAATCCAGCGGCTTGATTGAGCCCTTCGGTCGCCAGCGCGGGGTCGCTTGCCAAGGTGCTGAAAAACACTTTTGCATGAGCGTAATCGGGGGTGACCTCCACGCCTTGGAGCGTGACCATCCCGACTCTGGGGTCCTTGAGCTCACGCGCGATGAGTTGAGCCAAATCGCGTTGGATTTGGTCAGCCACTTTAAAGCCGCGGTGAGAAGACGAAGGTGATTTACGCATGCAAGACCAAAAACATTCAACAGTTATCTCAAAAATAAATCAACGATCCCATGACCAGAGTCCCATCTCGAAGGCCTTCGTGCACCCCTTTGAAACTCAGACCAGCCTCGATCCTACAGAGTTGACAGCCAAAGTCTGTGACACTGTTGTGACAGACCGAGCGTGCCTGCTCTCATCCAACTCGGCCGTGTTGTGGCTATTGACCCTTGCGGGCTCGGGCGACAAAGGGGGTGGTGACCACCAGGGCATCCCTGGCCTTGCACGCCACCACCGAAGGGCCAAGGAATGGCCTATCAAGTGAGTGTTCTGGCCACTTCCTTGATCTCAAAGAACTCCAATTGATCGCCCTCTTCAATGTCGTTGTAGCCCTTGATATTCAAGCCACATTCAAAGTTCTCTTTGACCTCGCGTGCATCGTCCTTGAAGCGCTTTAAGCTCTCAAGCTCGCCCGTAAAGATCACCACATTGTTTCGCAGCAGTCGCAACTGGGCCGAGCGACGGACCACACCTTGTGTGACCATACAACCGGCAATGGAGCCAATTTTGCTGACCCTGAAGACTTGACGGATTTCGGCCGTTCCAATGACCTCTTCCTTTTTATCCGGGGTGAGCATGCCCGACATGGCGGACTTGAGCTCATCAACGGCGTCATAGATGATTTGGTAGTAGCGAATTTCCACGCCGTTGTTCTCGGCGAGTTTTCTCGCTCCAGCGTCAGCCCTGGTGTTGAATCCAATGATCACCGCTTTGGAGGCGATGGCCAAGTTCACATCGCTCTCGCTGATGCCACCCACTGCGGTGTAGACCATCTGCACCTTGACTTCCTCGGTCGAGAGTTTCAGCAGTGAAGTGGCCAAGGCCTCTTGTGAGCCTTGCACATCGGCTTTGATGATGATGGGCAGCAACTTGGTCTCGCCTTGGGCAATGTCGCTGAACATGTTCTCAAGTTTAGAGGCTTGCTGTTTGGCCAGCTTGGTGTTGCGGAATTTTCCAGCGCGGTAAGTTGCAATCTCACGAGCACGCCGCTCGTCAGCCATCACCATGAACTCGTCGCCAGCTTGTGGCACCTCAGTGAGGCCTTGAATTTCAACAGGAATGGAGGGTCCAGCCGATTTGATGGTTTTGCCGTTTTCGTCAAGCATGGCACGCACGCGACCGAAGGTTTGACCCGCAAGGACCACATCACCCACGTTCAAGGTCCCCGATTGGACCAAGATGGTGGCCACAGGGCCGCGCCCTTTGTCAAGCTTGGCCTCGATCACCAGACCTTTGGCCATGGCATCAACTGGAGCCTTGAGCTCGAGCACTTCGGCTTGCAGCAGCACTTGCTCCAACAACTCATCCACACCTTGACCGGTCTTGGCCGATACCGCAATGAAGGGAGACTCGCCACCGAATTCTTCTGGCACCACCTCTTCAGCCACAAGTTCGCCCTTGACGCGGTCGGGATTGGCATCGGGTTTGTCAATCTTGTTCATGGCGACCACAATGGGCACGCCTGCTGCCTTGGCGTGTTTGATGGCTTCACGCGTTTGTGGCATCACGCCGTCATCAGCGGCAACGACCAAAATCACAATATCGGTGGCTTTGGCGCCACGAGCGCGCATGGCGGTGAAGGCCTCGTGACCCGGGGTGTCCAAAAATGAGATCATGCCCCGAGAGGTCTGCACATGGTAAGCCCCGATATGCTGGGTAATGCCACCCGCCTCACCCGAGGCCACCTTGGCGCGGCGGATATAGTCGAGCAAAGAGGTTTTGCCATGGTCGACGTGACCCATGACGGTGACCACCGGTGCTCGAGCCAGTGAAGGTGCCGAGGTTGCGGAATTCTCTTCTTCAGTGAATGCCTCTGGGTCATCGAGTGCGGCAATGATCGCTTTGTGGCCCATCTCCTCCACCACAATCATGGCGGTGTCTTGGTCCAACGGTTGATTGATCGTGACCATTTGTCCGAGTTTCATCAAATGCTTGATCACCTCAGAGGCTTTCACGGCCATTTTGTGAGCCAACTCGGCCACCGTAATGGTTTCTGGCACGTGCACCTCAAAGATGCGTGCCTCCACGGGCGCCTGGGGGACATGATGATCATCGCGATCTCTCTCGCGACGCCCTCTGGGCCCACCTCGCCAGCTGTTGCGATTGGCTCCAGCAGACGTGTCGCCACGGGTTTTGATTTCTCGTTTCTTGGCCTGCTCATCCGCCCAGCTCGAAGACAATTTGGCGCTCTTGACCTCTTTGCCGTCTTTGCTCACCGTGGTGCTGGCAGGCTTGGTCGCTGTGGTGTTGGCCCCGGGGGGTGGTTTGTGCAAGGTGCCTTTGATGGCGCCCTTGGCATTGGGGTCGAGCTTGCCGGGTTCGGGCTTTTTGGCGACCACGACAGGTGGGGGTGCGACTTTCTTGGGCGCATTCATCATTTGACGAATGGCTTCGGCCTCGTTCAAAGCGATGCGCCTGCGGTTTTCAAGATCTTTGGCGCGCAGTGCCTCTTCTTCAGCGACTGCTTTGGAGTGGGCCAATTTTGCTTCGAGTTCAGCCCTGGCAGCGCGGGCTGCAACAGCGGCCTCGGACTGATCGTTGGCATCGAGCACATCGGCGCCGAGTTCGGGGTGGACATCGGGGACCACGCTTGTGGGGGTCGTCGCTTGTGCGCGTTTGGAAGCAGCGTCAGCGGGCGCCTTGGCACGCACCAAAGCATCGAGAGAGGCCAATGAGGCTGGACTCAGTGACTCATCGCTGTCTTTTTTATCTTCAAGGGGATTGGCAAGAGGAGCAGAATCTTCAGCAGCCGCAGAGCCCTTGGCATTGACAGCATTGGCCGCATCAAAAGCCTCCTTGGCCAATTGAGACTGGTCGTGCAAACGGCTCTTGGCTTTGGCCAGTTCTTGAGCCTCTTGGGCTTGTCGAACTCTTCTTTTTTCAGCCAACTCTTCCTCTTGTCGACGGATGAGCTCGGCTTGGCGACGGGCCTCTTCCTCGCGACGCGCCAACTCGGCTTGGTCGATGATGGGTGCAATGGGTGCCGCAGGTGCTGCGGGGGTGGCTGGCGCCACTTCGGGAGTGTCACCGCCTTGGATGAAGGTGCGTTTTTTACGGACTTCGACTTGAATGGTGCGAGCCTTGCCACTGGCATCGGCTTGTTTGATCTCGGTGGTGGACTTTTTCACCAAGGTGATTTTTTTACGCTCCGTCACAGGCGCCGCAGTGCCATGTGTCGATTGTAAAAAAGACAACAGCTTTTGTTTATCCGTATCGGTCAGTTCATCGTCTGGCGTGGACTTGGCCAATCCGGCCGATCGCAATTGATCGAGCAAGATGGGGATGGTTTTTTTGAGCTCTTTGGCAAACTCGGCAACGGTCGTACTGGTCATCTGTGGTGTTCCTATTCATGACCGTCACTCTTGACCCGCGAACCAGTGTTCGCGAGCTTTAAGGATCAGCACTTTTGCCTCATCTTGGGTTTGTCCTGTGATATCCACCAACTCGTCGACAGCGAGGTCCGCTAAATCGTCGAGCGAATGAACGCCGCTTTGAGCCAATTGGGCGATCAACTCTGCATTGAGTCCTTCAAGATCCCGAAGGTCTTGAGAGACATCTTGAACACTTTCTTCTTTCACAATTTCCATGGTGAGAAGTGCATCTTTGGCGCGGGCGCGCAGCTCATTGACGGTGTCTTCATCAAAGCTTTCGATCTCGAGCATCTCTTGAATGGGCACATAGGCCACTTCTTCCAAGCTTGAGAAGCCCTCTTCAATCAAGATGTCTGCAATCTCTTGGTCAACGTCGAGTTTTTCCATGAAGAGCTCACGGATACCACCCGTTTCGTTGGCCAGTTTTTCTGCCGACTCGGCTGCATCCATGATGTTGATCTTCCAGCCCGTGAGGTCGGAGGCCAATCGCACGTTTTGTCCTCCACGACCGATGGCAATGGCCAAATTCTCTTCATCGACCACCACATCCATGGCGTGTTTTTCTTCGTCAACAACGATAGAACTCACATTGGCTGGCGCCAAAGCACCGATGACAAACTGGGCGGGATCTTCGCTCCAGAGCACAATGTCTACTCGCTCGCCGGCGAGCTCATTGGTGACAGCGTTCACTCGCGTGCCGCGCACACCCACACACGTTCCAATCGGGTCAACACGCTTGTCGTGAGAGATCACGGCGATTTTGGCGCGCGAACCCGGGTCTCTGGCGCAAGATTTGATCTCCAGCAAGCCTTGCTCAACCTCGGGGACCTCTTGCTTGAAGAGTTCGATCATGAATTCCGGTGCCGAGCGCGACAAAATGATGGGCGCACCTCTGAGGGTGGTGTCTACATCCATGATCATGGCGCGCACACGGTCACCATTTCTTAAATTCTCTTTGGGGATCATCTCTGAGCGTCTCAAGCGACCTTCGACACGGCCACTCTCAACGATCATGTCGCCTTTGTCCATGCGTTTGACGGTACCGACAAAGATTTTCTCGCCACGAGACATGAAGTCTTGCAAGAGCATTTCTCGCTCAGCATCGCGAATTTTTTGCAGGATCACTTGCTTGGCGGCCATGGCGCCAATGCGGCCAATGGGCAAAGACTCAATGAGCTCTTCAATGTATTCGCCCTCTTCGACGTCGGCCAAGCGGTCGCGAGCGTCCATCAATAACTCTTCAGCCTCTGGGTTTTGGAGACCAGCTTCATCGGGTACCACCAACCAACGGCGGAAAGTTTCGTAGTCGCCAGAGTCTCTGTCCATGGCGACACGGATATCGACGTCCCCTTGGTAGAGTTTTTTGGTGGCTTGTGCCAAAGCCAATTCGACGGCACCAAAGACCACATCACGCTCGACGTTTTTTTCGCGCGAGATCGCTTCAACCAGCATCAACATTTCGCGGTTCATGTTGTTCTACTCCTTCACTGTCTGCAGTTTGGACTGACGTCCTTTGAAATCCACAATTGGTGCTAGTCGAGCTTCTTTGATCTCGTCTAGCGTGAAGCCTAGTGCGTGTAAAGCAGCAGGCTCGCGTTTTTTACTCACTCGTTGGCCCGGTTTGATCTTGGGTTCATCAGCCCACACGATTTGCCAAGAGCCTGGCGTTTCGGACTTCTCCAACACGCCCCTGAATTTTTTTCTCAAACCTGAAACCTGCCCCATAGCTTGCGCACCCATGGCATGCTTTAAGGTCACATCAATCTCTTGGCCCACAAAGCGTTCAAAGTCTTGCACCGTTTTGAGCGGTCGGTCTATCCCGGGAGAAGACACCTCCAAGCGTGAATAAGGCACGTCATCGACTTCCAAGGCAAATTGAAGTTGCCGAGTCACGCGCTCACAGTCTTCCACCATGACAAATTTTTCGCTTCCTGCTGACGTGTTCTCGTCAGGAGGAGCCCAAATCAAATCGATCGTTACACGCAAAAGACCGCCACCCGTTCTCTCGATTTCGACGAGTTCGTAGCCCAGCCCTTTTACAATTTGTTCGATCGTCTCGTGAAGCACCACAGCGCTGAAATTCCTTTTGTCTGACCTTGTCTGTAACTCGTTGTCACTTGACCCTGATACATTCTTAAAGTTTTGCATTGCGCCTTGATGAACCTCAAGTACCCAAAACAAAAATTTAAGCCCAACTCGCTGCCCTATTGCCCCACCCTTGCTGTTGGTCGAATAAAGCACAGACCAAAAAAAACGGGCGGTGAAAACCCGCCCGTTTGGTCGTGAAGGGCGTATTCTAACGGGTATTTGGCCCAGATGCGAGACCCTTGTTGTATAAATTACCCAATGACTGGGTTTTTCCAACGAAAGTTATGCAGGCCAACTCTGAAGCTCTACCCCGCAAAGCCGATCTGACTTAGAGGAGAGGCCTTAAACTTTGGGCCACGTCTTTGAGCAGTGGCAAGACCCGTGCCGTGGCTTCTAGGCTCGACTCCAAATGAATGGGCATACTCACACTCAGAGCGGCCAACACCCGCCCCTTGTGGTCCCGCAGTGGGACCGATACCCCACGGTAGGAGGGGTCGAGTTGTTGCTCGGAGCTGATCCAATCTTGGCGTTGGGCCAGTTGGAGGCATTCAATGAGGACGGATTTTTGGGTGATGGTGTGCGAGGTGAACGCTTGGAGGTGCAAGTTCTCCAGTGCACTCTCCAAGGGCTCGTTGCTCATCGTGGCCAAGAGCATCAGCCCCGCAGCAGTCACGTGGGCGGGAACTCGAGCGCCAAGTGCAAAAGACGTGTTCATGTTGCGATTTTCGCCGTTTCGGGCCACATACACCACATCAAAACCATCCAAAACACTGACAAACGAGATCTCTTGTGTTCCCATAGCCAAGCGCTGCAAGGACGGTTGAACAATCCGGGGCAATCTTGCCGACTCCAAATAGGCTTGCCCCAAGCGCATCACCTTGGGGGTCAGCCAAAAAAGCTTACCATCGGTTTGCAAATAGCCCAAACTGTGCAAGGTGAGTAAAAACCGCCGACACGCTGTGCGTGACATGCCCGTTCTTTTGGCCACTTGACTGGCGGTTTGGCGTGAATGGGCCTCGTCAAAGCTTTGAATGAGGTTGAGGCCTTTCTCCAACCCTACTATCTTATCTTGGTGTTTGAGTGGGGTGTCCATGGCTTGGGCAAATGAGATGGTTTTGAGGTCTTTTAAAGCGGTAAGCCGTGCAGGTGTTGAGGCAACCCATCAGAGGGTGGGTGGTTTCCCTTGTTATGCCCGATAATTGAACCTAGACGTGCGTTAATCGCGCATTTTAATACAATACTTCTCAAAATTAAGGTTAAAACCCATTAAATTCGAGGGTTGTGATGTTCTGTACAACAGAGAAAATGTTGACATGGTGTGGGCGGGAGGCTTGCCACGAAGGTTAGATCACCACAACACCATCCCAACGGTCCACCAGATCAATCCAGCACAGGGCTGGATGGCCACAACGACGCGAGACACCAAGTTCAAACATGACCGATTTTTTACAACTTTTTTTCAGCGGCTTGGCCACGGGCAGTATCTACGCCATGGCAGCTCTTGGCTTTACCTTGCTGTGGCAGGCATCGGGCACCATCAACTTCGCCCAAGGTGAATTTGTGATGCTGCCGGCGTTCATGATGCTCATCATGATGGAGCAAGGGATCCCCTTGCCTTTGGCCTTTGCCTTCAGTCTGATCTTGAGTGTGGTGGTCTTGGGTTGGGCATTCAAGCGCGGACTGGTCGATCCGCTCTTCAAGTTTGGCATGATGCCCATCGTGGTGGCCACCATTGGCTTGTCCATTGCCATGCGCAACGGTGTTCGAGTGTTCTACAGCGCCTCTCCCAAGCCCTTTCCCAATGTCTTTCCCGACACCTTGTACCACGTGGGTGATCTCGCCATCTCGGCCACTGACATCGGTACATTCTCCATGGCCATCATTTTGGTGTTGCTGACACAGGCTTTTTTAACGCGAAGTGTCACGGGTCGCGCCATGCAAGCGGTCGCACAAAACAGCGAAAGCGCCAGTGTTCTGGGCATCGATGTGCACCGCATGATTTTTTACACCTTCGCTATCAATGCCTTGTTGGCGTGTGCGGCCGCCTTACTCATCACCCCGACCTATTTGGCCAAGTTTGATATGGGGGCATCGCTCGGGAACAAAGCATTTTTTGCCGCCATCATTGGGGGATTCAACAATTCACGCGGCGCGCTTTTGGGAGGCATCATTGTGGGGGTGAGCGAGAACTTGGCCGCCGCCTACATTTCACCCGCTTACAAAGATGCGGTGGCTTTGGTGGTCTTCATGATCGTGATTCTCTTCAAACCTCAAGGCCTTTTGGGTCAAAAAGTGGAGCGTAAAGTATGAAGCGCACCCATTGGATCCTCACTGCTCTCGCGATGTTGGCGCTCATCGTGATCCCAAGCCAACTTAAAAATCATGGCATCTATCTCTTTACCTATTGGTTGCTTTACGTGATCGCTTGCATGGGACTCAACATCACGGTGGGTTATGCTGGGCAAAAGTCACTGGGCCATGCGGCCTTCTTGGGTCTGGGCGCCTATTGCATGGCATTGATACTCAAAGCGGGTTTGAGCTTTTGGCTGGGATTGCCCTGTGCGGCAATGCTTTGCTTTGTCATGGGGTGGATTTTGGGGTTTCCTGCCCTGCGAGTTCAAGCCATTTATTTGGCCTTTGCAACGCTTGGGTTCAATACCGCGATTTGGCTCATCATGCGCAATGAAGAGTGGCTCACTGGCGGCACGTTTGGCATCAACAACATAGCCCGACCTGAGCTCTTTGGCATGAGCTTACAGGGCAATTTAAAGTATTACTACGTGGTGCTTTTTATTGCGTCACTCTTGGCCCTGGCGCTTTGGGGTTTATTGCGCTCACCGTGGGGGCGCGCGTTCACGGCTTTGCGTGACAACCCCATTCGCGCGGAGAGCTTAGGCATTGATATTCAAGGCTATACCCTGCTCTCATTTGCAATTGGCGCATCCTACGCCGGCGTTGCGGGTGCTTTGATGGCAAGTTTGGTGCAATTCATCGACCCCGCCTCTTTCACGGTCGAGTCTTCCATCATGATGTACCTCATGGTGGTGGTGGGCGGTCCTGGTTACTTTTTGGGGCCGATTTTGGGGGCGGCAGTCGGTGTGATCTTGCCCGAGTGGTTGCGCTTTGCACAAGCGTGGTATTTGTTGATCTTCGGTGCGGCTGTGGTGATGCTGATGATTTGGCTGCCCGATGGCATCTTGAGCCTTCCGAATGCTTTGGCAAAGAAGCGCCAATCCAAGGAAGCTTCTCGTCTCAGACAAGAAGCGGCCAAGCTCATTCAAAGTGGAGAACCTTCATGAGCCAACCCATCCTCAAAGTGAGCGAACTCACCAAGTCTTATGGCGCCATTCAAGCAGTTCGATCGGTCTCGTTTGAAGTCCCCGCGGGTGAAATTTTTGGCGTGATCGGGCCCAATGGCTCGGGTAAGACCACCCTTTTCAACAGCATGCTCGGTCAGATCACCCCTGACAGTGGCCGTATTGAGTTCAAGGGCGAAGACGTGACACGTTTGGGGCCACTGGAGCTCAATCGCAAAGGTGTCGGACGCACTTTCCAGACCCTGCAGGTGTTTCCCAAAATGTCGGTCATGGACAATTTATTGGTGGCCGCCCAGGAACACGAAGGCAACAAATGGAGCCGACTGTGGAGTTTGCACAGCAACACCATTGACGAGCGGGCCAACCACTTGATTGACCAATTTCGCATCCGCCATGTGGCCCACCAAAGAGCTGGCGAACTGAGCTATGGCCAACAAAAACTGGTCGATATCGCCATGGCCTTCATGCGTGAGCCCGATGTGGTCTTACTCGACGAGCCCTGCGCTGGCGTGAACCCGTCTTTAGTGGGTGAGATTGGTCGGCTCTTGAGAGCATTGAACGAAGAAAAAGGTGGCAGTTTTGTGGTGATTGAACACAATATGGATTTTGTCATGAGTTTGTGTCACCGCGTCATGGTCATGGTTGAGGGCGAAATCTTGGCCATCGGCACGCCCGATGAGATTCGCGCCAATGACGCCGTGCTCAACGCTTACCTTGGCAATTAAAGAGAGCCCCAACATGACGACCTTGTCAACTCCTTGCATCGAATTTCAAAACGTGGTGGCTGGCTACAAAGAGTTCATGATTCTCAATGACCTCTCTTTCAAAGTGCACGCGGGCTCAATCACCCTATTGATCGGCCCCAATGGTGCTGGGAAATCCACCGTTCTCAAAACCCTTTTTGGTCTTCTCAATCCCAAATCGGGCCGTATTCTCTTCAAAGGCGAAGATGTGGGTGGTGCTAGCCAAAAGTCTCTCTTGGCCAAAGGGATCGCCTTTGTGCCGCAAGGGCGCAATCTTTTTGGTCAACTGAGTGTTTATGAAAACTTGGAGCTCGGTGGAATTACGCTGGGCATGCCCACCACCCACGCAAGAATTCCGGAGGTGCTCGAGTTTTTCCCAAGAGTCAAAGAGCGCTTGCACTCCAAAGCCAGTGCACTCTCGGGTGGTGAGCAAAAACAACTTGAAATTGGCCGCGCTTTACTCCTGCGCCCCTCGGTCATCTTGATTGATGAGCCCTCCATTGGGCTCTCCCCCATGGTGGTGCAAGATGTGTTCAAGCTTTTGAGAAAACTCGCTGATCAAGGTGCCACCGTGCTCATGGTGGAGCAAAATGTCAAAAGCGCTTTGATGTATTCCGATCAAGCCATTGCGCTTGAGTCAGGTCGCATGGTGATGCAGCGCCCGGCCCAAGACATCTTGTCCGATCCGCATTTGCAAAACTTATTTTTAGGCGGCGCTCCAGTCCCCCGCTGAGTCGTCTTGATTCTTGAACGCCGAGACCCGAGTTGGCCATCTTGGCCATTGAGTTTTGTGGACATCAATCCCCTTGGACAACGCAGTTTCAAATGGTTTGATGGGGACGACCTGGCACGGCTTTGAGTGCTTCGGAGGCGACTTCTAAAAAGGCAATCTCTTTGTCTGCAATCAAGGCGACAGAGCGCACTTGTTGGTCCTCTGGTTTTATACCTGGAGGGGCAAAATCTGGATTTTCTTGTATAGCTTTGGCGGCTTTGATGATGGCTTGACGCATCATGATAATGCCATTGTCAGTTGAGACCAAATTCTCCTTGGTTCGATCCTGAATGGCTCCCATGCTTTCTTGAAGTGAGGCATCTTGCATGCCAACGCCTTCAATGCCACTGTAATAAAGCCCACTCGTCTGAGCCGCTCGGTTCATCAGGTAATCGTTTTCCTTTCGAGCCAACGGAATATGGTGTTCATCAACCACCACGTGTATCCCCGCGCCTTCATTCATGGCGAGTGTCTCTGCTGGTGTTAGGGCACGTGTGGGGTGGTAGCTGTAACTCCAGGCCCAACACTCACGGTCATTGATGGGGACCCAAAAATGTCCATGGATCGGATGATCCCCTCTGGGTGGAACCATGGTGAAATTGGGCATGAGCCATGGTGTGATTCTCCAATAGTACTGATCATTTTCAGTGTTTCGTCGAACACCGATGTACAAACCCCCATTTGATTTTTCCACTTGAAAAACAGGTTTTTTGTCGCTTTCATTGTATTGATTGCCTTTAGCGCCTCGGATCAAAGGGTCACGATTCAAGCTACCACTGTGAAGAAAAGAAACGTGACTTGAATCGATGCCGCCTTCAAGTGCTTGCAACCAATTGGAAAACTGTCTGCGCTTGGAGACATAGTTTTGGGACTGATCGACGGTAGAAAATTCATAGGCTGGGACTGGTGGCTTGAGGTGAGAGGGGCCCATGTAGGTCCAAATCACGCCGCCTTGTTCAATCATCGGATAATTCCTCAGTTTCACCCGACTCTTGAATTCAATGGCCTCTTCGGACGGAACATCAACACAGTCTCCTTTGAAATTGTATTTCCATCCGTGATAAGGACACCGAATACCGCTCATTTCATTTCGACCAAACCACAAGGAGACTCCACGATGGGCACAAAACTCATCAATCAAGCCCAATTGATTGTCGCTGTCTCTGAAGGCGATCAATTTCTCACCCAAAAGTTCAACTTTGACCGGAGCACAATCAAGTCCTTTCAATTCCTCACTCAATAAAACCGGCAACCAATATCGCCGAAAGAGTTCTCCCATCGGTGTTTTGGAGTCTGTTTGAGTGATGAACTCGTTGATTTCTTTTTTTAACATGGTTTGATAGCAAAAGTAAGTTATTGGGCATTGGTCGGCATATTCGCCAACTGCATGCTGCGTTGGT
>CAIMTJ010000015.1 GCA_903844385.1 uncultured Burkholderiales bacterium | reverse complement strand
GCTGCGTCACAGGGCAGTAAAAACCTCATTGGCCTCACCGGTGTGGGCAGTTCGGCCAAAGACCTTGTTGTTAAAAAGGGTGTCGTGATCAATGACTTCAAAGACATCGCGGGCAAGAAAATCGGCATCGCACCAGGTTCTGCGGTGTGGTTCCAGTTTGCCATGACGCTCATTGAAAAAGGCGTTCCCTACACGAGCTTCACGCCCGTGAATATCCAAGGCGGTGGGACGGCTTTCATTCAGGCCATGAAACGCGGTGACATTGATGCCATGGTGCTATGGGAGCCCTTTGAGTCCCAAGCGGTGTCAGAGGGTGATGCTTACTTTGCCAAAAACACCGACTACTCCAAAGCCAAGTCTGTCGGTGCTGAGTTGGGGATGCTGGCCGCTTCAAGAGAAGCCTATACCAATAAGAAAGAAGCCATCAAACGGTTTTTATGGGTGTACTTGAATGCTGAAGAGCAAATGAGTAAAAACAACGACGTGTTTGCCGATGCCTATTCCAAATACACGGGCCTGCCATTGAGTGTGACCAAAGACTCGGCAAAAATCATCAAGCTCGGTGGCGTGCTCACCAAAGAGCAAGTGCAACTCTTGGCCGATGGAGCCTTCAAGCAAGGCATCATTCAAAAAGAAGTGAACCAAGAAGCCGCTGCTTTGTATGACGACTCCTTGGCCAAAGAGATCAAACGCTGAACGTGATGCGTTCATCTCTCGCGCCTTAGCATGTCAATTCTTTGTCTATTCACTTGATTGGTGAACCAACATGGCCCATAGTCGATTTCAAAAAGTGGTGCTCGCCCTCATCTTGCCTTTGGCTGTACTGAGCTTGTGGCAGTATGCG
Source organism: uncultured Burkholderiales bacterium (assembly GCA_903844385.1). Lineage (GTDB taxonomy): Bacteria > Pseudomonadota > Gammaproteobacteria > Burkholderiales > Burkholderiaceae_C > Limnohabitans. Next base: position 9,204 of record CAIMTJ010000015.1, on the reverse strand, counting down.
GGCTCGCAGCCCGACATGGCAGGCATCGTGCCCACACCACTGGCCGTTGCCTTGGGTTGGCAGTCTTGGATATGGGGCAACGCGGGCATGGGCCTGAACCCTTATTTAGGCACCTGGGTGGCCAACGTGAGTTACTCCAGCACCCGGGTTGTGGAGGGCTTTGTCTGCGCGACCCTCATTGGCGTGCCACTGGGGCTGATGCTCGGTTGGAGTCGATTGGCGGCTCAATTGGTGGATCCCATGATTCAAGGTCTCAGGCCGATACCGATCACGGCTTGGTTGCCGTTTTCAATCGCGCTTTTTGGTATCCGGGATGTGGGATCCATTTTCTTGATTTTCTTGGGCGGGTTTTACGCCATCGTGGTCAACACCACCCAAGGCGCCAGGGATGTGGAGAAAAATTTGGTGCGCGCCGCCCTCATGATGGGCGTGAATTCTCGACAACTGCTCTGGCGCGTGGTCTTACCCAGCGCCATGCCCAATATCTTCACCGGACTGCGGGTGGGCCTGGGTATTTCTTGGACCGCGGTGATCGTGTCGGAGATGGTGGCGGTGAAATCAGGCTTGGGCTATGTGCTTTGGGATGCTTACTATGTCGGACGCATGGACATTGTGCTCGCTGACATGGTCTCCATCGGTCTCATGGGTTTTGTCTCCGACAGTCTCATTGTGCTGCTGGAGTCTCGCGTGCTGCGTTGGCGCTTACTTCAAAACCATTGATTGGACTGACCATGAGCACTATTGATATCTTGGGTTTGGACAAAACTTTTTCAACTGAGCCTCCCGTTGTGGCGCTCAAGGGTGTGGATTTGAGAGTCCGCTCGGGCGAGTTTGTGGCTCTTCTTGGGCCCTCGGGTTGTGGCAAGTCAACGCTTTTGAACATGATTGCAGGCTTTGAGCAGCCCACCCAGGGAGAGCTCTTGGTCAGTGGACAGCCAGTTCGACAACCGGGTCCTGAGCGAGGCGTCGTGTTTCAAGAGGCGGCCTTGTTTCCTTGGTTGAGCGTGTGGGACAACGTTGTCTTTGGGCCCAAAGTGCAAGGCGTTGCCAAATCCGTCTATGAGCCCCGTGCCAAAGAAATGCTCTCCATCATGGGGCTTTCTGCTTTTGAGAAAACGCTGCCTGTGCAACTGTCGGGTGGGATGCGACAGCGAGTCGGAATTGCCCGCGTGCTCACCATGGGTTCGCAGATTTTGCTCATGGATGAGCCCTTTGGCGCACTGGACGCACAAACTCGCCTGAGCATGCAAGAGTTGCTCTTGACTGTTTGGCAGCAACTCAAACCCACGGTGGTTTTTGTGACTCACGACATTGATGAGGCACTTTTTTTGGCCGATACCGTGTATGTGATGTCTTCCAGGCCCGGTCGTATTCAAGCGCGCTTAGAGGTGGCTTTCGAGCGGCCTCGAAGTTTGGAGTTGACCACGAGTGCGGCCTTCAATCAAATGAAGCTGGAAGTCTTAAAGCAAATGCGCCACTGAGCCTTGAGCGACTTTGACCGAACCCCCCAACGACTTTGTTCAAGAACTTCACCTCAATGAGACCCTGAATGGCAAACCCTAGAATTCCCTATCACTTCTCCAATGACGGCCCTGTGCTCAAGCCTCACCCTGAGGGCTCAATCATGGTTCATTTGGTGGTCAATGTGGAGCATTGGCAGTTTGATGCTCCCATGCCACGCACCATCATCACGCCGCCTCACGGCAAGGAAACCGTACCCGATGTGCCCAATTTCAGCTGGGTGGACTACGGTATGCGCTGTGGACTGCCGCGCATCATTGAGGCCATCGTTGACAGAGGACTCACGGCCTCTACCAGTTTCAATGCCGGTGTGATTGAGGCCTACCCCCAAGCGGCCCACGCCATGCACCAAGCTGGCTGGGAGTTCATTGGTCACGGTGTGCACCAAAAGTCCTTGAACCATGCGGGGGCGGAAGCCGAGGTGGTCAAAACCTCTTTGGACATGATCGAGGCCTTGACCCACGTGAGACCCCGCGGTTGGCTCGGTCCTGGCCTTCGAGAGAGTCACACCACCCCAGAGACTTTGGTGCAAGAGGGCATTGAGTATGTCTTTGATTGGGTGGTGGACGATGTCCCCAACTGGATGCACACGCAAAACGGACCGTTGCTGAGTTTGCCCTACAACTTGGAGATCAACGACTCTATCATCTATGCGGTTGAAAAGCACTCGAGTTTGGAAATGCTCGAGAGAACTCGTCACACCTTGGCCCTTTTTGAGCGCGAGTCGCTCAAGCACCCGCGCGTTTTGGCCATTGGTTTGCACCCCCATTTGATTGGAGTGCCCCACCGCTTTGGCTCCTTTGAGCGCATGCTCGATTTGTTGATGGCCAGTTCACAGGTGTGTTTTGTTCAGGGGCAAGACTTGGCCACTTGGTATGCAGAACAAGTACCCAGACCCCAGGGCTGATCCATCAAGTCCCCAAGGCAAGCTATGAAGCCCCTGGAATGGGGTTGACTTTCCCCTTGCTCGTTGAATATGTTTTAATTTTATTTTTTCTCAAGGATCGATCCATGGATTTGAAACTCAAAGGACAGCGTGTCGTGATCACCGGTGGCTCCAAAGGCATCGGTTTGGCTGTGGCCCATTCGTTTGCCAAAGAAGGGGCCACGCCCATTTTGGTCTCGCGCACATTGGCCGGCTTACAAAGCGCAGCCCAAGAGATCAAAGCCCACACGGGCGTTGACTGTGAGGTGCTGGCCATTGACATGGGGGCGCGCGGCAGCGCCAAGGCCCTTACCCAGCAGTGTGGCGAGATCGATATTTTGGTCAACAACGCGGGCGCCATTCCAGGTGGGAGCGTGCTCGATATTGACGAAGACCGCTGGCGCGAGGCCTGGGAACTGAAGGTCTTTGGTTACATCAATTTGGTGCGCGAAGTCCTGCCTTTGATGCAGGCCAAGAAAAAAGGTGTCATCGCCAACATCATTGGCATGGCCGGTGCAGCACCCAGAAATGCCTATCTTTGTGGCTCCACAGCCAACGCGGCTTTGATTGCTTTTACCCAAGCGGTTGGAGGAGCGAGCGTTTCACACGGTGTTCGTGTCTTTGGCGTGAACCCTTCCCCAACGCGCAGCGAGCGCATGCAAACGATGCTCCAAGCGCAAGCGCAAAAGAAGTTCGAAGACCCTGCACGTTGGATGGAGTTGACACAAACCATGCCCTTTGGTCGCATGGCCGAGCCCCAAGAACTCGCCGATTTGACGACTTTTTGCTGCTCGCCTTTGGCCGGCTACCTCAGTGGCAGCGTGATCAATGTCGATGGTGGGCAGATGTACACCTGAGCATCTTTGATCCACAGTGCATGTGCTTACAGCTCTCTTTTGAGGAAGTGCCAGCCCTTGTTGGTGAGTAGTTTGTTCTCCATTTTTTTAACTCATTTTTTTGTTTGAAGTTCATTTCATGTTCAATTCCACCCCCAACCCATTGCACGACTATCCCCAAATTCGCGAAGGTGTGCGCGATTTGGTCTCGCAATTTGATTCACGCTATTGGCAAGACCTGGACGAAAAGCGTGCGTTCCCTGAGGCCTTCGTCACGGCCTTGACGAAAGCGGGGTGGTTAAGTGGCCTCATTCCTGAAGAGTACGGCGGCTCCAACCTCACGCTCGCCGAAGCCAGTGTGGTGATGGAGGAGATCAACCGTGCGGGTGGCAACTCAGGTGCCTGCCACGGACAGATGTATGTGATGGGTTGCGTGCTTCGCCACGGCTCAGAGGCGCAAAAAAAGGATCTTTTGCCACGCATTGCCAGTGGCGAGTTGCGCATGCAAGCCATGGCGGTCACCGAGCCCACGACTGGCTCGGACACCACCAAACTCAAAACCTTTGCCACCTTGAAGGGCGACCGCTATGTGGTGAGTGGACAAAAGGTCTGGACGTCTCGCTTACAACACTCGGACTACATGCTGCTCTTGGCCAGAACCACACCGTTGGATCAGGTCAAGAAAAAAACCCAAGGACTATCGGTGTTTTTGGTGGACTTAAGAGGTGAGGTGGGTAAAAGCATCACGGTGCGACCCATTCGCAACATGGTCAATCACGAGACCAACGAGATCTTTATTGATAATTTGGAAATTCCGGTTGAAAACCGCATAGGCGATGAAGGGGAAGGGCTCAAATACATTTTGGATGGGCTCAATGCCGAGCGCATTTTGATTGCTGCAGAGTGTGTGGGCGATGGGTATTGGTTTTTAGAGCGCGCTTGTAAGTACGCCAATGAGCGCGTGGTCTTTGATCGCCCCATTGGTCAAAACCAGGGTATCCAGTTTCCTTTGGCCAAGGCCTATGTGAATGTGGAAGCCGCCAGTTTGATGCGGTTCAATGCCTGCGAAGTCTTTGATCGAGGTCTCAATTGTGGTGCCCAAGCCAATATGGCCAAGCTGCTCGCAGCCGATGCGTCTTGGGAGGCGGCCAATGCGTGCATTCAAACCCATGGTGGTTTTGGTTTTGCTGCGGAGTATGACATTGAGCGCAAATTCAGAGAAACACGACTGTACCAAGTCGCTCCCATCTCCACCAATTTGATCTTGTCCTATGTCGCTGAGCGTGTGCTGGGTTTGCCGCGCTCCTATTGATACCGCCATGCCTTCAACATTGACTTTTTCATGCAAGCTTGAGTATGTTACCCAATCCTGAGCATAACTCTCACTCCAACCCTGTGATGGTGGTGGGCGCAGGACCAGTGGGTCTTTTGTGTGCCCTGGTGCTCGCGCGTGCGGGAGTGCCCGTTTGCGTACTGGAGTCAGAGCCCCGTACCACCCTGGATCTTCGCGCCGGCACCTTTCACCCTCCAACGCTTGAAATGCTCGAGCCCCTGGGTGTCACCCAAGCCATGATGGCAGTGGGTATTCGAGTGCCGACTTGGCAAAGCCGAGATTTACAAGAAGGCTTGGTGGTCGAATGGGACATGGGTGTTTTGAAAAATGACACGCCATACCCTTACCGACTGCACTTAGAGCAGCATCGTCTCACGCCCATTTTGCTCGGCATGCTCCAGGCGTATCCCCATGCCCAAGTGCTGTTTTCTCATGAGTTTCAAAGTTTGGATCAAACGAGCAGTCCTGGCGCAGTCAAAGTCGTGGCATTGGATCGATCGCGCTCAGACCTTGATCAAGCTCGGCCAGTTGAATTCACCTCTTCTTGGGTGATCGGGGCTGATGGAGGCAAGAGTTTGGTCAGAAAATCGGTCAATATCGAGTTCGATGGCTACACCTGGCCTGAGCGTTACAGTGTGGTGAGCACAACCTTTGACTGGGCACCGTTGGGCTATGCGGACAATGCCTACATCAGTGACCCAGATCAATGGGTGGCTTTTTTCAAAATGCCCGATGTGGGACCTCCTGGATTGTGGCGCATGACGGTGCCTGTTGGGACCGACTTGAGCGATGAGGAGGTCTTGCACCCACGGTATGCCAACGCCATTTTCAATCGCGTTCTCAACGCCAAAACGCCCATTGAATTCCCCATTGTTCACCAAAGTGTGTACCGGGTGCACCAACGGGTGGCCAAGGAGTTCCGCGTGGGCCGTGTCCTCTTGGCCGGTGACAGTGCACACGTGAACAATCCCTTGGGGGGATTTGGTCTCAACAGCGGCATTCACGATGCCATGAATTTGGGTGAAAAACTCGCACGCGTCTTTCATGGTGAGAGTGACGAGGATTTGCTCGATCTTTATGTTCGGCAAAGAAGGACCGTCAACATGGAGTATGTGCAAGAAATTTCGATCAAAAATAAACACAATTTGGAAGAGAAAGATCCCGTGCGCCGACGAGAACGCATTGCGCTCTTGAGGAGCATTGCACAGTCGCCTGAGAAAACCCGCGAGTATTTACTCACCTCCTCCATGATCAACAGCATCAAGCGCGCGAATGCCATCACCTAGTCGTCTTTTCAATGGGGATTGTTGGCCTGTGAATGGTCGCATTGTTTTGTGAAAGTGGAAATGATTCTTATATCGCAATTTTTGGAGAAGAACATGTTGAATTTGTTGAGCGTTTTGTCACCCTCCGTGCCTGTAGGCACTCGCTTTTGTCGTCCATTCATCATGGGTGCTTGTGCACTATGGGCGTGCCTAGGCTCATATGAACTGATCTTTGCCCAATCCAGTGCTGTTGGCTCAGCGGGTGTTGGCGCTCAGACGGCACTCAATTGGCCGCAAAAACAAATCAAAATCATTGTGCCTTTTGCCGCGGGTGGTAACACCGATGGGATCTCTCGAGTGATTGCTGAGCGGATGAGTCACGCGCTCGATCAGCCCGTGATTGTTGAAAACAAGGCTGGGGCCAATGGAGCCATTGCGGCAGAGTTCGTCTCCAAAGCCCCCGCTGATGGCTACACCTTGATGATGGCCGCCATGCCGGTGATGGCCATATTGCCCTTCATCACCAAAACCAGCTATGACCCCAAGAAGGATTTTGTGCCCATCAGTATCATTGGCAGCAACCCCTTTGTGATGGCCATCAGTAAATCCGTTCCCGCCAACAATTTAAAAGAGTTCGTGACCTTCATCAAAAACAATCCTGGTAAATACAACTATGCTTCTGGTGGATCGGGCAGTGTTTCACACTTGTCGGCAGCACTGTTTGTCAAACGCGCAGGTCTTGATATGACCCACGTGAGTTACAAGGGCGGCGGTCCCGCGGTCGCTGATCTTCTCGGAGGCCAGGTGCAGATGTATTTTGGTAATTTTTCTGAGTTGGCAGCGCAAGCGTCTGGAGGACACATCACCATTGTGGGGGTCTCCAGCGAGCAACGAGCTCGACAGTTGCCCAACGTGCCGACTTTTTCTGAGTCTGGCTTTCCCGGTTTCAGAACCGAGACCTGGAACGGCTTGGTTGCTCCTGCCCAAACACCGGCATCCATCATCAATAAATTGGCCCCGATCATCAAAGAGATCGTGGCGCAGCCCGAAACCCAAGCTCGTCTGAATCAAATGGGAGTGGATCCGATGGGCAGCACGCCCAGCCAATTTGCAGAAGTGCTTTTTTCTGATATCAGTACCTGGGGCGAAGCGGCCAAAGCCAGCAATCTTAAAATTGAATAACCAGGAGACAGGCGTGAGCGCATCCAATTCCCCCCAATCAACTCATTCAATACAAACCCTGTCGAGCACCGACGCCTTGGCCACCCGCGCCAAGGTGGGGGTGGTGGTTCCTGCCACCAACACCGTGGTTCAACCCGAAATGGAAGCCATGCGCCCAAGTGGTGTCACCAACCACGTGACTCGCATGCTCTTGCCGCCCAGACCCTATGATGATCAATTGGCTTATAAAAAGGCTCTGGAGACCGAAAAAGGACATCTTGAAGAGGCCTTGGAGTTGTTGATGTTGTGTGAGCCGCATGTGGTAGCTCACGGTCACTCCATTCATTCCTTTCGTGGCAATGCCGAGACGGCACTTGCTGAAGAAAAACGCTTGGAGTCATTGTGTGGTGTGCCTTTTATCACGCCCTCTCGGGCTGTGTTGGCAGGCTTGGAGGCCTTTGGCAGCATCAAACGCATTGCCATTTTGACGCCTTACTGGCCTCCGGCAGACGACATGATTGCCACGTTTTTCAGGTCTTGCGGCTATGAAGTTGTCAATACCTATGGTCTGAAGTCAACAGGGCCCACCGCGGTTGCGCGTTTTACAGAAGCACAAATCATGGAGGGTTTTGATGAAGTTGATGACGACAAAGCCCAAGCGCTCATCCATGTAGGGACGAATTTGCCCGTGTCCGCTCTCACACCCACGATTGAAGCCAAACATGGCAAACCTTTGATTGGAGTCAATGTGGCGACGTATTGGTTGGCTCTCAGAAGGCTGGGTATTGAAGACAAAATTCCAGGCATGGGACTTTTGGCTGAGAAATACTGAGTGATATTTGCAAATTTCTGATTGCTCATGGGCAGAGTTTTTTAGAGCAATTTCTTTTGAATGCAGTGCACTACAGCAAGATCCACAGGTCCAGTGGGTCGTGTTTGATTTTTTTTCATTGCCGTTGGCAAGCTTGAATTGGAATTTCTATAGCAAGCATGATCTTTGCTATGGATGAAAGCTATGGCTGTTGTTGAATAGTGGCCTACAGTTCGTGTTCTCAACTTGTATGGAATTAACTAAATAAAATAATCTAGGTTGAACTAAAGATCATTTTTTATAAATTTTTTCTTTACGGATTCGTTATTGTTTATTTGGTTATTGATTGTTCCCACTTGTATTGAGGAGTAAACCCAAGGTCTTGCATGGCTGCAGAGCTGTCAATTCCACTCCAATTTGAGGAGGATGAAATCCTAATATTCTTGAGATTACTAAAATATTTATCAATCAACTCTGATGTGGGCTCTCTCATATTGCTGGAGTCACATGCAATATTGTATGCACGATGCCCAGTGCCACTTCTGTTCAGTGCAAGTCTGATTGCCACAGCTGCATCCCTTACGTCAATATAACTCCAAAAACCAGGCGCACGAAAAGCTGGGTTTTTTAGAAGCTTTAGAACTCGCTCATATTTGGGGTCATAGTTAATGCCGGGGAATCGCAAACTTGTAATTGACGCATTTGTTTTTCCGCTAAACGAATCAGCAATTCGTTCCCCAACCAATTTTGATAAGCCGTAAGAGTCGGTAGGAAGGGTTGGGTGTAGTTCATCTGCAGGTAAATAGGAGGGTGTTTCTCCTTTGCAACCATAAAGAAATCCATAAACAGCAGTGCTTGAGGCAAGAACGATATGATTTAATTTATTGTCAGTTGCTGCCTTTAAAACGTTGTATGTCATTCGAACGTTATCGCCAAAGGTTACACAGTCGCTAGCCATGTCTGGTGCAATATGTGCAGCTAAGTGGACAATGCCTACAGCCCCTTGGCATGCTTCATAAATCGATCCACTGTCTAATAAATCGACAATCCATGAGCGTTTATGGCCTCTTGGATGTGCTTTTCTATCTAGGCTGAGTACTTCCCAATCATGTCCAAGTAGTTCAGTTATCACCTGCTGTCCTAGTGCTCCACTCCCACCTGTTACCACAATAAGTTTATTTGTCATCGTTCAATCCCTTGTCTTGGGTGGTTAAAGCTATTGACTTTGATGTTTTTCTGGCTACATCTTTGCTGTTAGGATGCTGGAGAAAATTTGCCCAGAATTTAGCATTACCTGTCTCGTATTGCTGTACTTTGGCATCTTAAATTTTAATGTGAATACTTTTGCACTC
>CAIMTJ010000014.1 GCA_903844385.1 uncultured Burkholderiales bacterium | reverse complement strand
CCCTCAGGGGATGTTGGGGGCTGATGATGCATACAGCCCCACATTCTCTGCGTGACCCCCAACCCCTTTGACACGTGATGGTCCCCTTAGAAAGACAAGAGCCATGTTCAACGCCTTGGTGCTTCGCAAAGATGAATCTTTCAGCGCTCGAATTGACAGTTTGAGTGAAGAATCCCTTCCCGAGGGGGACGTGAGTGCGCAAGTTCTGTACTCCACCCTCAACTACAAGGACGCCTTGGCCATCACCAACACCGCTCCCGTGGTGCGCCATTGGCCCATGGTGGCTGGGATCGACGGCTCAGGCGTGGTGCTCACATCAGACTCGCCCGAGTGGCGCGTGGGCGACGCCTTCATTCACAACGGCTGGGGCTTGGGGGAGACGCGCTGGGGGCTCTTGAGCGAGCGCGCCAGGCTCGAGTCCAAGAACTTGGTGCATTTGCCCACCGGCTTGAGTGCCATGCAAGCCATGGCCATCGGGACCGCTGGCTACACCGCCATGCTCAGTGTCATGGCGCTCGAGCGCCATGGCTTGAGGCCTGACAGCGGTGAGGTGCTGGTGACGGGCGCGAGCGGCGGTGTTGGCAGTGTCGCTGTGGCTTTGCTCTCGAGCATGGGCTACGCTGTGGTGGCCAGCACCGGTAAATTGAACGAAAGCGATTACTTGATGGCCTTGGGGGCCACAGCGGTCATGGACCGCGCTGAGCTCTCAGGGGCGAGCACTCGGCCCTTGCAAAAAGAGAGGTGGGCTGGGGTGGTGGACTCGGTGGGTTCGCATACCTTGGTCAATGCATTGGCCCAAACGCGTTATGGGGGGGCGGTGAGCGCTTGTGGCTTGGCCCAGGGCTTTGATTTACCCGCCACGGTGATGCCGTTTATTTTGCGTGGGGTGAGTTTGCTCGGTATTGATTCGGTCATGGCGCCGATGCCCATGAGAGTCCAAGCTTGGGAGCGTTTGTCCAAAGAGTTGGATTTGCTCAAGCTCGAGCGCATGACCCAAGTCATTGCTCTGGAGCAAGTGATTGACACTGCCCATGCATTAAGACAAGGCCTGCTCAAAGGCCGCGTGGTGGTGAAGGTGTCATGATGTTGATTTCTAGCGAAGAATGCCAATTGATTTTTCTCGACGTGCAAGAGGGCGCTCTTGCGGCTGTGCATGAAGGGGGCTCGCTGTTGGCGCGCGCGCAGTTACTCGCGCGTCTCGCGCGTGAGCTGCACGTGCCCCTCTTTTGTACCGAGCAGTACCCCAGTCTTTGGGGACATATGCCTCAAGCGCTTCAAGCGCTCGCCCCCAAGCCGCTCACGAAAATGGTGTTTTCAGCCTGTGAAGAGGGCTTGATTGAGATGCTTCGACCCCCCGCGAAGAATGGTCCCCCCCAAGGCAATGCGCGCAGTTTGCCCAAGCATTTGCAAAAGAAGGAAACCCCCGCACCCGAAAAAAACCAAATCGTGCTCTTGGGACTTGAGGCCCATGTGGGGGTGCTGCAAACAGCGCTGGATTTACTCGACGATGAATTTGAAGTCTACGTGGTGGTGGATGCGACACTCTCAAGACGACAAAGTGACAAAGATGCGGCACTCGATCGGCTCGCCTCTGCAGGCGCAGAGCTCGTGACCACCGAGATGGTGGTCTATGAGTGGCTCAGGAGTGCTGAGCACGGCGGGTTTGAAGACGTCCACACGTGGCTCAAGGCCTTGGACTGACTTCGAGGGCACTTTGTTTTCTCGGCGCTGAGGCAGGTGTCCGTGAGCGGTCTTTCAAAGGCTGCAACAAGCCCCTGAGGTCGTTGTGATCGATCTCATGCATGAGTCGCAGGAGTTCACCCAAAGAGTTTTTGGGAAATCCCTCGCGCGCAAACCAGCTCAGATAGTGCGAGGGCAAATCGCACAGCACCCGTCCCTTGTACTTGCCATAAGGCATGGACAGACTCACCAACTGCTCCAAGGACTCAGGGCTCACTGGGCGACTTTCATTGAATCAGGGTGGGGTGGGGCGCAAGAAACACACACACCGCGGCTCGCTCAAAACTCGTTTTAAGGTCGACTCGATGGGGCCATGGGTGTGAGCAGGGTTGTGGTGGAGGCGCGTTGGGTGAAGTTCACGCTGGTGATAATCACCTGCCCTTTTTTATTTTGACCAAAGACCACGCTTGCGTTGCGCGTATCGATGGATTCAAAGGGCTTTTTCCATGCCCGCTCGATCATGCTTTTTGATGAATTGGATAAGTTGCTCAAGAAACGCTCGAGTTTGGTGTAAATGCGGTCCATGGCGCCCTTGAAACTCCAAGCGGGTGTCGGGTTTTGATCGGCAAACGGCACAGTCATGTCGACCACACCCCCGGTGCGTTGGATGCTCGAGAGAAGGAATTGAAGCTTTTCCGGCAAGTTACTGGGCTCAACCTCATAGACAAAGCGCACTCGAACGACGGGCAAGTCAGAGGCCAAGGCCGCCGCGAGGTGTTTGTCAAAACTGTCGGTCTCGATGTAGTCCAAATTGGCCCTTGGGGGCACCTTGGGGCTGGTGCTCGCAGGCACAGACATGGCCGCGCCAGAGACAGTTGAGACAGTTGAGGTGGGTGAGGCAGTTGAGGCGAGCGCAGTTTGAGCGGTGGAGGATTCCTTGGCAAAGGGGTTTTTGAGGATTGAGCACCCGCTCAATGCGCCCAAGCTGATCAAAGCCCCACAAAGGGCAAGTCTTAAAGTCCTGGAGTTGTCGTTCATGTCGGGAATTTCTAAGAGATTAAAAGGTTATGCCCCTATTTTGATCGATTTTTGGCTTTTGGTGGCACAATACATGACGAATGTGTCCCAAGCGGGGCATGTCGCATCTGCTAACCGGTGCAGCCGTGTCGCAGAGGTTTTTTTTATAACCAACTAAAGTTTCCCCAAGGGAATCGGAGGTCAGCGTGCCATGAGCGGTTCAACGTCTCTATACCAAGCCTATGCGGGCAACACTTATCTCTTTGGGGGCAACGCCCCTTACGTCGAAGAGCTCTACGAAAACTACCTCTCCAATCCGTCCAGTGTGCCCGAGACCTGGCGTGAGTACTTTGATGCTTTGCAGCATGTCCCTGCACTCGATGGCAGTCAGGCCAAGGATGTCCCTCATCTGCCCGTGATCAATGCCTTTGCCGAGCGGGCCAAACAAGGCGGCACGCGAGTGGTGATGGCCTCAGCCGATGAGCAAATGGGGCGTAAACGCACTGCGGTTCAACAACTGATCTCAGCTTACCGCAATGTCGGTGTGGGTTGGGCCGACTTGGATCCCTTAAAGCGCGCTGAGCGGCGTGATATCCCAGAGCTCAGCCCCAGCTTTTATGGCTTTAGCGATGCGGATCAAGAAGCGGTGTTTGACACAAGCAACACGTTCTTTGGCCGTGACCGCATGCCGCTCAGAGAGTTGCTCAACGCACTCAGAGAAACTTACTGCGGCTCCATCGGCGCAGAGTTCAACTACATGTCCAACCAAGACCACAAACGCTGGTGGCAGCAAAAGTTGGAAGCCATCCGCTCCAAGCCCGCCTTCAATGTGGATAAAAAGAAACGTATCTTAGAAAAACTCACCGCGGCTGAAGGACTTGAGCGGTTTTTGCACACCAAGTATGTGGGCCAAAAACGCTTTTCACTCGAAGGGGGTGAGAGCTTTATCGTGTGCATTGACGAGCTCATCGATCGCGCGGGCATGATGGGCTTGCAAGAGGTGGTGATTGGGATGGCCCATCGCGGGCGTTTGAATGTCATTGTGAACTCGATGGGTAAATTGCCCGCGGATTTGTTTGCTGAATTTGACCACACCGCACCCGAAGAGTTGCCCAGTGGAGACGTGAAGTACCACCAAGGTTTCAGCTCCGATGTGAGCACCTCGAGTGGACCCGTGCACTTGAGCTTGGCATTCAACCCGTCGCATTTGGAAATTGTCAACCCGGTGGTAGAAGGCTCGGTGCGCGCGCGCATGGACCGTCGCAACGACCCCAAGGGCCAACAAGTACTGCCAGTTTTGGTGCATGGCGACGCTGCTTTTGCCGGCCAAGGGGTGGTGATGGAGACTCTCGCCTTGGCCGAAACCCGAGGTTATTACACCGGGGGCACGCTGCACATTGTCATCAACAACCAAATCGGCTTCACCACGTCTGATCCGCGTGACTCACGCTCCACACTTTACTGCACCGATGTGGTGAAGATGATCGAGTCGCCGGTGCTGCACGTCAATGGCGACGACCCGGAGGCCGTTGCTTTGGCGACCCAGCTGGCTTTGGAGTTTCGACAAACCTTCTCCAAAGATGTGGTGGTGGACATCATTTGTTTTCGAAAACTCGGCCACAATGAGCAAGACACACCCAGCCTCACCCAGCCCTTGATGTACAAGAAAATTGCGGCCCACCCAGGAACTCGCAAGCTCTACTCGGATCGCTTGGCCTCGCAAGGTCTGGGCGAGAGTCTGGGTGACGAGATGGTCAAGACCTACCGCGCCGCGCTCGATGCGGGAGTGCACACCGTCGACCCCATCGTCACCAACTTCAAGAGCCAGTTCACTGTGGACTGGAGTCCCTATTTGGGCAAAAAATGGACCGATGCGGGCGACACCTCCTTGTCGCTCAATGAATGGAAGCGTTTGTCTGAAAAGATCACCACGATTCCAGCGAGCATCACCCCCCATCAACTGGTGAAGAAGGTCTACGATGACCGTGCGGCCATGGGTCGAGGCGATACACCGGTTGACTGGGGCATGGGCGAGCACATGGCGCTGGCCTCCTTGGTGGCCAATGGGTTTCCCGTGCGTTTGTCGGGCGAGGACTGCGGACGCGGCACCTTCACCCATCGCCATGCGGTGATTCATGACCAAAGCCGCGAAAAATGGGACACTGGCACGTATGTGCCACTGCAAAACGTCACTGATACCCAGGCCCCTTTTGTTGTGATCGATTCGATTTTGTCGGAAGAGGCGGTGCTCGGTTTTGAGTACGGTTACGCCTCCAACGACCCGAGCACCTTGGTGATTTGGGAGGCACAGTTTGGTGACTTCGCCAACGGCGCTCAAGTGGTGATTGACCAATTCATCGCCTCTGGTGAGGTCAAGTGGGGCCGTGTCAACGGCATCACCTTGATGCTCCCCCATGGCTATGAGGGACAAGGCCCGGAGCACAGTTCAGCGCGCATTGAACGCTTTATGCAGCTCGCCGCTGATACCAACATGCAGATCGTGCAGCCCACCACGGCGAGCCAAATCTTTCACGTGCTTCGTCGACAAATGGTGCGCAATTTGCGCAAGCCTTTGATCATCTTCACGCCAAAATCCTTGCTCAGAAACAAGGATGCAACCTCACCCTTGTCTGAATTCACCAAGGGCAGTTTCCAGACGGTGATTCCGGAAAGCCACGAGCTCGATGTCAACCGCGTCAAGCGCTTGGTGGTGTGCTCGGGCAAGGTCTACTATGACTTGGTGAAAAAGCGCGAGGAAAAGAAATTGGACGATGTGGCGATTGTTCGTGTCGAGCAGCTCTACCCCTTCCCCCACAAAGCTTTTGCCCAAGAGCTCAAAAAATACCCCCATTTGAGTGAGATTGTTTGGACCCAAGATGAACCGCAAAACCAAGGGGCTTGGTTCTTTTTGCAGCACTATATCCATGAAAACATGCTCGAGGGGCAAAAGTTGGCTTACTCCGGTCGTGCCGCCTCGGCCTCACCCGCTGCGGGCTACTCACACTTGCACCAAGAGCAACAAAAGGCCCTGGTCGAAGGCGCCTTTGGAAAAATCAAGGGCTATGTGCTCGCCAAATAATCCAACGCGTGACTCCGCTCGAGTCGCCCCCACCCCCTATTGAAGAGAGTCCATCATGTCTATTGTTGAAGTCAAAGTTCCTCAGTTGTCCGAATCTGTCGCTGAAGCCACACTGCTCACCTGGAAAAAAGCCATTGGCCAAGCTGTGGCGGTGGATGAAATTTTGGTGGAAGTCGAAACCGACAAGGTGGTCCTCGAAGTGCCCGCTCCCTCAGCGGGTGTGCTCACCGAGCTCTTGGTGGCGGACGGAGCCACGGTGCTTGCCGAGCAACTCATCGCACGCATTGATACCCTGGCCGTGGCCCAGGCGGGAGTGGCAAGCCCTGCAGCCGCAGTCGCGGCCAGTCACACCAGTGCAGCGCCTTCAATGCCTGCGCCCAGCTCCCAATCCAAGGCCGGTGTGGCGATGCCTGCCGCGCAAAAAATTCTCTCTGAAGCGGCCATGAATCCTGCGGGCTTGGTGGGCACGGGTAAAGATGCCCGTGTGACCAAGGCCGATGCCTTGCAAGCGGTGGCCGACTCGAGAGTGAGCTCTGCGTCTGCATCCACGCTTGGCAAAGCCACGCCAGCGGCCATCAGCTCACCAGCTCCAGCGGCCTTCTTGCCCCAAGTGAGCCTGCCCGGTCTCGACTTGGGGGAGCGCCCTGAGCAACGCGTGCCCATGAGTCGCTTGCGTGCGCGGGTGGCTGAGCGTTTGCTCCAATCCCAGTCGACGAATGCGATTTTGACCACGTTCAATGAGGTCAACATGGCGCCGGTGATGGAGATGAGAAAACGCTTCCAAGAGAAGTTTGAAAAGGAGCACGGTGTCAAGCTCGGTTTCATGAGCTTTTTTGTCAAAGCCGCGGTGCATGCACTCAAAAAATACCCGGTGTTGAATGCCTCCGTTGACGGCACCGATGTGGTTTACCACGGCTACTTTGACATTGGCATTGCTGTGGGTTCACCGCGCGGCTTGGTCGTGCCGATTTTGCGCAACGCCGATCAGATGAGCTTTGCCGATGTGGAGAAGAAAATTGCGGAGTACGGTACCAAGGCCAAGGACGGCAAACTGGGTATTGAGGAGATGACTGGCGGGACTTTTTCGATCTCCAATGGCGGTGTGTTTGGCTCCATGCTCTCCACGCCAATTATCAATCCGCCCCAGTCGGCCATTTTGGGGGTGCACGCCACCAAGGACCGCGCAGTGGTGGAAAACGGCCAAGTCGTGGTGCGCCCCATGAACTACTTTGCCATGAGTTACGACCACCGCATCATTGACGGCAGAGAAGCCGTTCTTGGGTTGGTGGCGATGAAAGAAGCGCTCGAAGACCCAGCCCGTTTGCTCTTTGATATTTAAGGAGCCTTCGACCATGAACCCAACATTTGACGTGATCGTGATTGGTGCCGGACCTGGGGGCTATATCGCTGCCATTCGTTGCGCGCAACTCGGCTTGAAGACCGCCTGTATCGATGCTTGGAGCAACGAGCAAGGCTCACCCGCTCCCGGTGGGACTTGTACCAATGTGGGGTGCATTCCGTCCAAGGCACTCCTACAGTCGTCTGAACACTTTGAGAGCGCCTCCCAGCACTTGGGTGAGCATGGCGTGGAGGTCAAAGGGGTGAGTTTGAATTTGGCCAAGATGCTGTCGCGCAAAAACGAGGTCGTCTCACAAAACAATCAAGGGATTTTGTACCTCTTCAAAAAGAACAAGGTGAGTTTTTTCCATGGCACTGGCGCTTTTGAAGCCAGCACTGAGGGACTCTACAACGTGGTCGTGACCCCCAAGGGTGCTATCGCTCAGCCCCAAACCCTGAGTGCCCGACATGTCATTGTGGCGACTGGCTCCAAGGCGCGCGAGTTGGATTTGGCCCCCTTTGATGAGGAGCGCATCCTCTCCAACGATGGGGCGCTTCGAATGACTGAGGTGCCCAAAAAACTCACCCTGATTGGTTCAGGTGTCATTGGTCTAGAGATGGGGTCGGTGTGGCGGCGTTTGGGTGCAGAGGTCACGGTTTTAGAAGGTCTGCCTGAGTTCTTGGGAGCCGTCGACGAACAAGTGGCCAAAGAAGCGTTTAAGCTCCTGACCCAGCAGGGCTTGAAGATTGAGCTCGGTGTCAAGGTCCAGTCGGTGAGTCAAAGTGCCAAAGGTGTGAAGGTGGTCTACACCAACGCCCAAGGCGAGGACGTGAGCTTGGTGTCTTCTCAATTGATTGTCTCCATTGGTCGTATTCCCAATACCCAAGGTCTCGGGGCTGAGAGAGTTGGCTTGGCCTTGGACGAGCGCGGGGCTGTTGTTGTTGATGAGTTGTGCCGCACCTCACTGCCCCAGGTCTGGGCGGTGGGCGACGTGGTGCGAGGGCCGATGCTCGCGCACAAGGCCGAGGAGGAGGGCGTTGCCGTGGCCGAGCGAATCGCTGGACAACACGGCCATGTCAACTTCAGGACCATTCCTTGGGTGATCTACACCAGCCCCGAAATCGCCTGGGTGGGCCAGACTGAGCAACAGCTCAAAGCCGCCTCGACGCCTTATCGCTCGGGGGTCTTTCCCTTCATGGCCAATGGGCGCGCGCGCGCCTTGGGCGACACACGCGGTTTTGTCAAGGTGCTGGCTCACCGCGACAGCGATGAGGTCTTGGGGGTGCACATCATTGGCCCCTCAGCCAGTGAGCTGATTGCCGAAGCGGTGATGGCCATGGAGTTCAAAGCCTCCAGCGAAGACATTGCGCGAATTTGCCATGCCCACCCCTCTTTGAGCGAAGCGACCAAAGAAGCCGCGTTGGCTGTGGACAAGCGAGCCCTTAATTTTTGATCGGTTGATGTTGCTATGAGCGGTGTGTTGCAGGTGTACCAAGAGCAACTCTTGGTCAAGGGGTTTCAAAGCGATGAGGCCCAGTTGATGGCAGTCACCGCATTGGAGCGCTGTGCCCAGGAGTGGGCTCAATTTGAAGCCAAGGGTTCGTGGTTGAGTGCTCTCTTTCATAAGAAAGTGACGCCCAAGGGGGTTTACCTGTATGGGGGTGTGGGACGGGGTAAAAGCTTTTTGATGGATTGTTTTTTTGAAAGCGTTCAAACCCCACGCAAAACTCGGCTTCACTTTCACGAGTTCATGCGCGAAGTCCATCACGAGTTGAGGGCGCTACAGGGCACGGTCAACCCTTTGAACGAGATGGGTCGAAAAATCGCTGAGCGCTATGATTTGATTTGCTTTGATGAGTTCCATGTCTCGGACATCACCGATGCGATGATTTTGCATCGATTGCTGCAGTCCCTTTTTGATCACCAAGTGGGTTTTGTGACCACGTCGAATTTTCACCCCAACGATTTGTATCCGGATGGTTTGCACCGGGATCGATTGTTGCCGGCCATTGCGCTTTTGAATGAACAATTGCAAGTGGTGCGGGTCGACGCCGGTGTGGACTACCGTCAAATGACCCTGGAGCAGGCCGAGTTGTACCTGTGTCCCAACGACGAGCAGTCCAAGCACTCCATGGCGGCTACTTTTGAGCGCTTGTGCGCTCACGACCCTTTGCTCCAAGAAACCCTCACCATTGAGTCGCGAGATATTCGCGCCCTCAAGGTGTCCAAGGAAGTGGTGTGGTTTGATTTTGAGACGCTGTGCGCTGGCCCGCGTTCGCAACACGATTACTTGGAAATCGCTGAGCGATTTCAAACGGTGTTCTTAAGCGACGTGCCGCAAATGAACGAGACAATGGCCAGTCAGGCCCGACGTTTCACCTGGCTCATTGATGTGCTTTATGACCGTCGGGTCAAGTTGGTGATGAGCGCACAGGTGAGCCCAGAGCAGTTGTACCTCAAAGGTCCTTTGGTGCACGAGTTTGCGAGAACCATCTCGCGCTTGACAGAGATGCACTCGCAAGAGTTTTTGGCGCTCGATAAGAGAGACGTTGACACGGCCCTGGTCTGAATGGGGATGGATCAGTGTGCTGATGTGCTGATGTGTTGGTGTAGGGGTATGTCTAAAATGGTCAGGATGGGTCTATGGAGTCAATGCTTGGCACCCATCAACCTTCACCTGAGAATTGCATGAACCGTCCGATCGATCTTGAACCTGCGCTGGGGAATGCCTGTCAACGATGGGTGCAGGATTTTTGCGCTTCTCGCTTGAGCCCGGGCCTAGGTATCTGCATCGGCCTTGGTTTGGCACTCCTGGGCTTGAGCCTATCGACCCATGCCCAAGCGCAAGAGCGCACCCCCGAATCCATTCCCATGTCTTCACCCGCCCCCAGTTTGGCGCAAGACCTTGCCCCTGAAAAGAGCGAGAGCGAGCTCTTTCTCAAGACTATTGAGCAGCGAAAAAATGTGCTCAAAGCCCAGATGGATGCGGTGGAACTCGACACGCGCCAACACATGGCGCTGTGCGCCCACCGCTTTGCCGTGACGGACTGTCAGCTGGGTGCCCAAGCTCGTCGCATTGAGCGCCTAAAGCCTCTCAAGGACGAATTGCTCCCCTTGGAAGATCAAGAGCGAGCCATCAAGGCGCAAGACGCTCGCGACGCCTTGGCCAACAAGCACAGCGAGGAGGCGCTCGCGCGCGAGAGCGCGCGCATCCTTCAGGCCCAAGCCGCCCACGACCAACGCCTGGTTGAGCATCAACAAGGGGGGATTGATCATCAGCGCCAAGCACAAAAAGTGCCCAAGCCCCTGGAGCCCCCCAGCAGCCAGTCCCCCACCCCTGAGGCGCAACTCGAGGCCACTCGCGCCTATGATCAAAAGCTCGCCAAGGCGCGTGAGCACCAAGCCCAGGTTCAAAAACACTTGCGTGAAAAAACCAGCCACCCCAAACCCTTGCCCGCCTACAAAGACCCGCACACTGCCGCGCCAGCGCTCTCGCTGCCAGGAGCGAAGAGCAATGCACAGTCGTCATCAGCGAGTCGGGATGTCTCGCCATGACAGACTTGTCCCAAGCCGTAGAGCGCATCTTTACCCATGACGGGCCACTCGCCCAAGTGGATTCGCACTTTCGCGTGCGCGAAGGGCAAACTCAAATGGCCTTGGCGGTGGCCCAAACCGTCGCCCACGGTGGGGCTTTGGTGGTCGAGGCAGGAACCGGTGTGGGCAAGACCTTTGCCTACTTGGTGCCGGCTCTCTTGAGTGGTGAGCGGGTGGTGATTTCAACCGCCACCAAAACACTTCAAGACCAACTCTTTGGCCGAGACTTGCCCGCGGTGATCCGCGCCTTGAAGCTGCCCGCTCGCATGGCGCTGCTCAAAGGGCGGGCGAACTATTTGTGTTTGTACCGCATGGCGCTTTCTCGCCAAGAGGGCTTGTTTCCGGACCGCTATGTGGTGACGCTTTTGGCCAAGGTGGAGAAGTGGTCACAGCAGACCCTCACGGGCGACTTGGGGGAGTTGGTGGGCCTGGATGAAAAGAGTGCACTGCTGCCCATGATCACTTCAACACGGGAGAACTGTTTGGGCTCGGAGTGCCCGGATTTTAAAAAGTGCTATGTCTCCCAGGCTCGCAAAGAAGCGTTGGCCAGTGATGTGGTGGTGATCAACCACCATTTGTTTTTTGCCGATATGTCCATGAAAGAAAGTGGCATGTCGGAGTTGCTGCCCAATGCGCGGGTGGTGATTTTTGATGAAGCCCACCAGTTGAACGAAATTGGGGTGAATTTTTTAGGTGTCCAAATGGGGACCTCGCAATTGTTGGATTTGGCCAAGGACGTGTTGGCCACAGGTGAAAACACCGCTCGTGGCATGGGAGAGTGGAGAGAGATGGCTTCTAAGCTTGAGCTCGCTGCCAAGGACTGGCGAGGGCTTTTCGCCAAGACTGAGCGTTTGTCCAAATTGGCCTGGACGCATCTCTCGCCCGAAGGGGTCAATGAGCAACTGTGGTCCGATGTGCTCAGTGGCACGTTGGTGCTGCTTGAAGAGATGGCCGAGGCGATTGAACCCCTCACCGCTGTCGCTCCTGAGTGGTTGAGGCTGCAAGAGCGTTTGGTGGAGTTGCAAGGCATCTTGCTGGTGTTTCAAAAGCCCTTGGACAGTGGTTATGTGCGTTGGCTTGATGTCGGGGCTGGCGTGCGTTTGGTGCAGGCCCCACTGGATATCGCCGAGCTTTTGGGCCCTCGCATCATGGGCCCAGCCCCCACCGTGCAGGCGAGCCCAGAGAGCGGCGCAGCCCCCCCTGGGGGGGGTGCGCTCGCTCAGGAAGACAACTCAGCTCAGAATCCGAGCCAGGCGAGTCCTCGCAGTTGGATCTTCACCTCGGCCACGTTGGGGCATGAGCCCAAACTCAGTTGGTTCACCGAGCCGTGTGGCCTCACCCAAGCGCGCGTGCTGCAAGTTCAAAGTCCTTTCAACTATGCCAAGCAAGCGGTTTTGTTTGTCCCCAAAGACATGGTCTTGCCCAGTGACCCCAAACACTCGGAGATGGTGAGCGACTTGTCGGCCAAGGTGGTGCTGGCACTTCAAGGTCGCACCCTGGTGCTCACCACCACGCTCAGGGCATTGAAGGAGATCAGTGAAAGGCTCAAATCGCTCTTGCTCGAGCACGCACACATCGAGGTCTTAACGCAAGGAGAGGGCAGTAAACATGAGCTCATGCAGCGCTTTAGAAGCGCCGAGGACTTGGGCGTCAAGCGCTCCTTTGTCTTGGTGGCGACGGCCACCTTTTGGGAGGGTTTTGACGTGCCTGGGGATGCGCTGCAAGCGGTGGTGATTGACAAGTTGCCTTTCCCACCGCCCAACGACCCGATGGTGGTGGCCAGGAGCAAAAAGCTCGAAGAGCTGGGATTGAGTCCATTTAACCACTATTTTTTGGCCGAAGCGGGAGTTGCGCTCAAGCAAGGAGCCGGTCGGCTGATTCGTCGCGAGAGTGACAAGGGCGTTTTGGTGGTGTGCGACAAAAGACTGGTGGAGACGGGCTACGGCAAGCGCTTGATTCAAGCCCTGCCGCCCATGGCCCGGGTGTCTCAGGAGGCCACGCTCTTGGAGGGCCTCAAACGGCTCACCACAGGCGCCACCAAGCCCGCGGTTTGTTGAACTGCTGCAAATCCTTGTCCCATTGATCGGAAAAGGATTTGGCCAAGATGCGTTGGGTGTCTTCTTGGAGTTGGGTCAGACCCAGTTGTCCATACGAGTCGCGCAAGATGATGAGGGCTTCATGAATCGCAGGCACGCCGCGGTACTCTTCAACGGCTTGTTGAGCACGATTGATGGCGGCGATATAGGCCCCTTTTTTAAAGTAGTAGCGCGCCACATTGACCTCGGACTGGGCCAGTACATTGACGGTGTAGCGCATTCTCAAGCGAGCGTCTTCGGCGTATTTGGAGTTGGGAAAACGATTGAGCAACTCCTTGAAGGCGTCAAATGATTCTTTGGCCGCTTTTTGATCGCGCTCGGAGAGGTCTTGTTGGGTGATGGAGGACAAAAAACCCAAATCGTCGTTGAAGTTGACCACCCCTTTGAGATAAATGGCGTAATCAATCGCAGGGCTCACGGGGTTGATCTTGATGAAGCGGTCCAGGGTGGCCACGGCGAGCGCTGGGTCACCGTTTTTGTACTGGGCATAGGCCTTTTCCAGTTGCGCTTGTTGTGACAGCACGGTTCCGGCTGCGCGGCCTTCGAGTTTTTCAAAAAGCCCAATGGCCTTGTCGTAAATCTTGTTGTTGAGATTTTCCAGCCCCTCGGCATAGATTTTGTCAGCAGACCAATCCAATGTTTCGTCATAGGTGTTGCTCGAGCAACCCCAGAGCAGTCCCAACAAAAGAGAAGCAACACCCAGGGCTTTTGCAAGTGATAATGGGGATAGACGGGTCACAGGGCACCTTTCAAAATAATCATTCCACGCCTATTATCGACCATGATGGACAAGATCACGCAATTAAATGAACCGGCTGCAGAGGATTTTTCCGATCCCACGGCCAGCGGCCCCAAGGGCGAAGACAGCGAGTGGCGAGAGGTGGTGGTGAGCGAGGAGTTGCATGGCAAGCGCTTGGATGTGGCTTTGGGCGAGTTGTTGCCCGAGTTCTCCAGGAGCTATTTGCAAACCATGCTGGCAGACGGTCAAATTCACCAGTTGCCCATGGGCTTGTCAGGGGCAGCGCTCAGCCTGGGTGAGCATGGGCCCGATGAAGCGGTTTTGGCGCAATGCCCTGCTGTGGGAAAAGCCTCTGCCAAGGCCCGTGCCGGAACACGGTTTTGGGTCGAGCTCAGGCCCACCGAGCAAAGTCTCGCCTTCATCCCCGAGCCCATGGACATTGAAGTGGTGTACGAGGATGCGCATTTGCGGGTGATCCATAAGCCCGCGGGCTTGGTGGTTCACCCCGCACCAGGTCACTGGCGAGGCACCTTGCTCAATGGCTTGCTTGCCTTGGATGAGGCGGCGCGGTTTGTGCCCAGAGCGGGCATTGTGCACCGCTTGGACAAGGACACGTCGGGCCTCATGGTGGTGGCCAGGTCGCGCGAATGCATGGACCGCTTGGTGGCCATGATCGCTGACAGAAGCGTCAAGCGAGAATACATGGCCGTGGTGCAAGGGGTTTGGAGCGAGGGCGCCAGGCGCGAGATCCACAACTCGATTGGTCGAGACCCCAAGAGTCGCACCAAGATGAGCGTGGTCGATCTGTCCAAAGATGCTGGCAAATGGGCGCACACGTCTTGTGTTGGTGTGCTCAGTGCTCAGGATGCTTCCTTGATTTACTGCCAACTCCACACCGGACGGACACACCAAATTCGTGTTCATCTGGCCCATGAAGGCTATCCGATTTGGGCCGATACCCTCTATGGAGCCCGAAGTCAAAGCGGCCTGTCGCGCCAAGCCTTGCATGCCTTTCGCTTGAGTTTTGAGCACCCCTTTGGTGGGCAACAACTCAGTTGGACCGCCACTTGGCCTGAGGACTTGATCGGGTGCACTGACCGCTTGGGACTCAGTTACAATTTGAATGAAACGCCAAAGGACTTGATCCCTGTTTGAAAGGGTGTGTTGAGGGTTTGCGCGCGGCGCGCTTGGTGGACCTCGTCGCCCAAGTCTGCAGGGCTCTTTATGCCGCAAAGTGCCCAAAGCCTCAAGGCCCAATGGTTTTAAAAATAGGGGCCACCTTGGTCCCTAGCCAGTCCAAACCCCGGCATGCGATTTGTCGCTGGTCTTGTGGGGTGATTGGGCTTCATCGCAACGGAGTTTGAACATGAATACCTTGGACGCTCAACGGGTCCTGGAAACGGCGCTCATTTGCGCTGTGCAGCCCTTGTCAATGAAAGACATGCGCACGCTCTTTGGCGACGAGCTGGCCATCGACACCGTCAAGGTCTTGCTCGAGAACTTGCAGTTGGAGTGGACACAAAAGGGCGTTGAATTGGTGCAGGTCTCTCAAGGCTGGCGCTTCCAGAGTCGCCCGAGCATGCGCACGTATTTGGACCGTTTGCACCCTGAAAAGCCTCCCAAGTACAGCCGAGCCGTGCTCGAGACCTTGGCCATCATTGCGCATCGCCAGCCTGTCACGCGCGGTGAGATGGAGGACATTCGAGGCGTCACGATCAACTCCTTGGTCATCAAACAGTTGGAAGACCGTGGCTGGGTCGAGGTGATCGGTCACAAAGAAACCGTGGGTCGACCCGCACTCTTTGCCACCACAAAGCATTTTTTGGACGACCTCGGTCTCACCAGTGTGGAGCAGCTCACGGCCCAAAACTTGGACGACATGGCGCAAACGGCTTTGGATCATTTTGATGGCTTGGACGAGTTGGCGGGCTTGGAAACACCTGGTATCTTGGAGGACGCTGCAGGCATCGAGTCGGTGTCAAATCCAGATCATGAGCCTTTGCATCCTGTTCTCACCGGGGTGACGCACGAGACGCTTTCAAACGACCATGAGGACGTGGCGAGAGCGCTCAGTGCGTCTCCTGGCGAGTCCATAGAACGTATCACCGTTGACACCACCACGTCGCTGTCTGTGGGTCACACGCCCCCTGCGCCTCATCCTCAGCCAGAGTGATGTCTATGGTTTTGGTGCTGTTGTTTGGGTCGAGCAGGCACGCCTGCAAAGCCCCAACATCGACTCGCGCTCGAGTTTCAATGCAAGGCTAGGTGCGCACCCGAGTCCGAGCCTCGGGACGACCCCAAAGGGTGGGCTCAACGCCAGGGCTCGGAGGATCTTTGGAGTGGCACCCCACGGCCATTGCGCTCAGAGAGATGGGCCGGTGTTTTTTTGTTTTTTTTGTTTTTTTCGTCAACTTTAAGCGAGCTCCCCATGCCCAAGACCCCCAAGATTGACGTGCGCACCAACGCTGCCCCGCCCGAGGAGAGCCCCGACGCGACGACTCAAGTGCAGCCCAACGCTCAGCGCCACCCCGGGGTCGAGCCCGCGTCAGACACCATTGGCTTCATGGATGTGGTCTCAGGGGACTACGATGACCTCGATGAGCTCGCTGGTTTAGAGCACACCGAGGGTGAGCACAGTTTTTCAGGGGAGTCCTTGGGGTCCGTGGTGAGTCAAGAGCACGAGTTGGCCAAACGCGTCTTGGCCGCTCAGGTGGAGTCACCCAAGCTGCACAAAGTGCTCGCGCAAGAGGGTCTGGGCTCGCGTTTGGAGATGGAGCGCATGATTGAGAGTGGCCTCATCACCGTCAACGATGAGCTTGCACACGTGGGGCAACGCATCAAATACGGCGATCAAATCAAGGTCAAGGGTCGCTTGGTCAAGGTCCGCATCTTGCCCCAAACGGCACGCGTGATTGCTTACCACAAGCCCGCAGGCGAGGTGGTCACTCACGATGACCCGCAAAACCGACCGACCGTCTTTCGCAAATTGCCGCGCTTGCAAACCGGCAAATGGCAGTCGGTGGGCCGACTCGACTTGAACACCGAGGGCTTGCTGCTGCTCACCAACTCAGGTCAACTGGCCAACCAACTCATGCACCCCTCATTTGGGCTTGAGCGCGAGTATGCGGTTCGTGTCTTGGGGGCCTTGTCCAAAGATGAAAAGTCCAAACTCACCACCGGTGTGGACTTGGAGGATGGCCCCGCCCATTTTGGCACCTTAGAGGACGGTGGCGGAGAGGGCTCAAACTGTTGGTACAGGGTCACCATCAGCGAGGGGCGAAACCGCGAAGTGCGTCGCATGTTCGAGGCGGTGGGTCATGCGGTGAGCCGCTTGATTCGAATCCGCTATGGCGTGATGGTGCTGCCCCGAGGTCTCAAGCGAGGTGCTTTTGTCGAGCTCGATGAGGTGCAACTGCGCCAATTGATGAACGCCGCTGGTGTACAAGAGGGCTCCAGCGCCGAGCGTTTGCGCTCGGGCTTGGCCAAGCCCGCACGCGCGGTCAATCGCGCCAAACCGGGTCGCAAAGGGGCCGGGCCGCGCGCGGCCTACCCCAAGGCGGCCAAGGAGGAGCGCAGCCCTCGAAGCCCGTCAGCTCGCATCATCAACAAACCCAAGGCGACCTCCAACCCAGAGGCGACAAAGACCGAGGCGTTGAGCCCCAAAGCTTATGTGGGTGCTGATGCGGTCTTGAGGGTGCGTGAGGCCGCCGGCAAAGGTGCTCGCACGGCGGGCACCTCAAGCTCAGGGCGGTCCCGAGTCGGTGCAAAAAAAACGCGTCGCTAGCCTTTTTGTCGCCTTGATCGGCTAAAATAACGGGTTTCCCCCAGTCTTTGTTGACCCTTGGCAGAGGGTTTAGCGCTGGGGGCGCTGATTTTTAACTGTACCCATTCAAGGATTTTCCATCATGACAATTGAACGCACACTCTCCATCATCAAGCCTGACGCTGTGGCCAAGAATGTGATTGGTCAAATTTATGCTCGTTTTGAGGCCGCGGGCCTCAAAGTGGTGGCCGCACGCATGGCCCACCTCTCCCGTGGCGAAGCCGAGGCGTTTTATGCCGTTCACCGTGAGCGTCCTTTTTTCAAGGATTTGGTGGACTTCATGATTTCTGGACCGGTCATGATTCAGTGCTTGCAAGGTGAGGGCGCCATCGCCAAAAACCGCGACTTGATGGGCGCCACCGACCCCAAGAAAGCCGCTGCTGGCACGATTCGCGCTGACTTTGCCGATAGCATCGATGCCAATGCGGTGCATGGCTCGGATGCGGCCGAAACGGCTGCGGCTGAAATTGCCTTTTTCTTTGCAGGTATGAACGTCTTTGGCCACTGAGATTGACCGGGGCTGACAGCGGGGAGCTCTCCAAGGCTGTCTTGCGTTGACTGCGTTGTTTTGGTGTGTGGGCCTGCGAGCGTTCTCAGGCCCTTTTTTTTGACCACGAGGCTGTTGGGGTTTGTCTTTGACCAATTTGCTGGGTTTTGATCGCGCGGGGTTGATCGGGTTTTGCGAAGGGCTCGGGGAGAAGGCTTTTCGTGCGACCCAACTGTTTCGTTGGATTCATCAAAAGGGGGCGAACCGATTTGAGGACATGACGGACTTGGCCAAGCCACTGCGCGAGAAGCTCTTGGTCTGTGCAACCATCTCACCGCTGAAGGTCTTGGCGCGTCACAACTCCAAGGATGGCACCATCAAGTGGCTTTTTGATGTGGGAGAGGGCAACGCGATTGAGACGGTGTTCATTCCTGAAGAGGATCGCGCAACCTTGTGCATCTCCTCGCAAGCCGGATGTGCTGTGGGCTGCACCTTTTGCTCTACGGGCTACCAAGGGTTTAGTCGCAACTTGACAACGGCCGAAATCATGGCGCAATTGTGGTTCGTGGAGCACACTTTGCGGCAAGAACGTGCAGCCTCTTCACGGCTCAACCCCGCCAGAGGCGTTGCAGCTTTGAGCAACAACGCCCAAGAGCGCATCATCTCCAATGTGGTCATGATGGGCATGGGTGAGCCACTGCAAAACTATTCGGCCTTGGTGCCAGCCCTTCGCGCCATGCTGGACGATCATGGCTATGGTCTATCGAGGCGCCGCGTGACGGTGTCGACCTCGGGGGTCGTGCCGATGATTGAGCGCTTGGCTTTGGATGTGCCGGTGGCCTTGGCGCTGTCGCTTCATGCGCCCACCGATGCGCTCAGAGACACTTTGGTGCCTTTGAACCGCAAGTACCCGATCCACGAGTTACTCAAGACGTGTCGCGCCTATTTGGCCCACGCTCCTCGCGACTTCATCACCTTGGAGTACTGCTTGCTCGATGGCGTGAACGACAGTGAGGCGCACGCCTTGGCACTGATCGAGCTGCTCGCTCCTAGGCATGCGCATGCCTTTCCTTGCAAAATCAATCTGATCCCGTTCAACCCTTTCCAAGAATCGGGCATGCGGCGCTCCTCGCCTGAGCAAATCAAACGCTTTTCTCAGTTGCTGCTGGCGGGCGGTTTGGTTTGCACCGTGCGCAAGACCCGAGGCGACGATATCGATGCCGCTTGTGGCCAGTTGGCGGGCGACGTGGTGGACCGCACCCATGTGCTCACCCGCAGAATCGCCCCAGTGACCCCGCGGCCTTCAGAGGGTTTGAGCGCGCAGGCTGGCTCGAACCTGTTGGATGGAGGCTTATCATGCCAAGAGCCCAAGGGAAATTGAGGATTTACAGTCCCCACACCTTGGCTTACAAAGGCGTGGTTTTCTTTTTTTTCATTGATGGAATTTTTTTCAAGAATGAGTTTTTGCGATGAACAACCAATCCACTGACAAAGCCATTGATTTTTCTGTGCCAAGCGAGCGTCACTCACTCCAGGCGCGCGTGCGTTGGGGTGCGCGCGAGGTCTTGGTTGGCGGGAATGCGCCCGTGTGCATCCAGTCCATGACCAACACCGACACGGTTGATGCGATTGGCACGGCCATTCAGGTCAAAGAGTTGGCCCAGGCGGGCTCAGAGATGGTGCGCATCACGGTCAATACGCCTGAGGCAGCCCAGGCCGTGCCCTACATCCGCGAGCAACTCGACAAAATGGGGGTGGACGTGCCCTTGATTGGGGACTTTCACTACAACGGGCACCGCTTGCTCACCGACTATCCGGACTGCGCGCAAGCCCTCTCCAAGTACCGCATCAACCCCGGTAATGTGGGTAAAGGCGACAAACACGATCGTCAATTTGCCCAAATGATTGAAGCGGCCATACGCTGGGACAAGGTGGTGCGAATTGGGGTCAATTGGGGCAGTTTGGACCAGGAATTGCTCGCCGAATTGATGGACGTGAATTCTCGCCGTGCAGTGCCCTTTGATGCTCGGCAAGTGATGTACGAGGCCTTGATTCAGTCGGCCACCCAATCGGCCCAACACGCCGTGGCATTGGGGCTGGCACCCGAGCAAATCATCTTGAGTTGCAAAGTCTCGGGTGTGCAAGATCTGATCGCGGTCTACCGCCAACTCAAGCTCAGAACCCGACACGCTTTGCACTTGGGGCTGACCGAAGCGGGCATGGCCACCAAGGGAACTGTGGCCTCGAGCGTGGCCTTGTCGATTTTGCTGCAAGAAGGCATTGGTGACACCATTCGGGTGTCACTCACGCCGCAGCCTGGCGAGTCCAGGAACCAAGAAGTGGTGATTGCCGCGGAAATTCTTCAGTCCTTGGGAATGCGCAAGTTTGTGCCCAGTGTCACCGCTTGCCCAGGTTGTGGGCGCACCACCAGCACCACCTTTCAAGAGTTGGCCAAAGAGATTGATGATTTTTTGCGCGCCCAAATGCCGGTCTGGAAAACCCAGTACCCTGGGGTGGAGAATTTGAAGGTGGCGGTGATGGGCTGCATTGTCAATGGGCCTGGCGAGAGCAAGCACGCTGACATTGGCATCAGTTTGCCCGGGTCTGGTGAGGCGCCCGCTGCCCCCGTCTTCATCGATGGCGAAAAGGCCATGACCTTGAGAGGCGAGGGCATCGCCCAAGAGTTCCACCAAATCGTACAAGACTACATTGAGCGAAAATACGCCTGTGCATGAGGCTCAATGCTTGGGCTTGAGAGTTTCGCCTCGAGCCCTTTTGCGGTGAGTCGCCCCCCCATTCCATTGAAAATTTGCTATGACTGAAAAAATCACCGCCGTCAAGGGCATGAATGACATCTTGCCGCCCGACTCGCACCTGTGGGAGTGGTTGGAGGCGTGTGTGCGTGACTTGATGCACAGCTATGCCTATCAAAATATTCGCACCCCGATTGTTGAGCCCAGTGCGCTGTTCATTCGTGGTTTGGGCGAAGTCACCGACATTGTTGAAAAAGAGATGTACTCTTTTGAAGACCGCTTGAATGGCGAGCAATTGACCTTGAGGCCCGAGGCGACGGCTGGGGTGGTGCGCGCTGCCATCCAACACAATTTGCTCTACGAGGGCCCCAGGCGTCTTTACTACACCGGTCCCATGTTCAGGCACGAGCGACCCCAGCGTGGGCGCTATCGTCAGTTTCACCAAATGGGCGCCGAAGCGCTGGGTTTTGCCGGACCGCAGCTGGATGCCGAGCTCATCTTGATGGCCCATGGGCTTTGGCTAAGCTTGGGGCTTGAGGGCATAGAGTTGGAGCTCAATAGCCTGGGCCAGCCCCCAGAGCGCCAGCAGCACCGGCAAGCGCTGGTGGCTTATTTTGAGGCTCACCGTGAGGCGCTCGACGAGGATTCACAAAGACGACTTCTCACCAATCCTTTGCGGATTTTGGACACCAAAAACCCACAGATGCAGTCGCTGGTCAATGCCGCTCCGCGCTTGATTGATTTTTTAGGGGCCGACTCCATGGCCCACTTTGAAACGGTACAAGCGGTGCTCCAAGCCAATGGGGTGGCGTATCGATTGAATCCTAGACTGGTTCGGGGGATGGATTACTACAACCTCACAGTTTTTGAGTTCGTGACCGATCAACTCGGCTCTCAAGGCACCATTTGTGGAGGCGGGCGCTATGACTATTTGATTGAACAGTTGGGCGGCAAGCCAGCGCCTGCCGTGGGTTGGGCTTTTGGGGTGGAGCGGGTGCTGGAACTCATCAAAGCCCAAAATTTGGCCAAGGCCTCTGCCGTGCCCGACGTCTACGCTGTGGTGCCACAAATGGCGCACATGCCGCTGGCCATGAAGACACTCACGCAGCTGCGCTCCTTGGGGCTGAAGGTTCAGATGCACAGTCCTGGACAAACGCCTATGGGGGGGGATGCTTCCTCACAGGCGCCTCAA
This sequence comes from uncultured Burkholderiales bacterium, assembly GCA_903844385.1. Classification (GTDB taxonomy): domain Bacteria; phylum Pseudomonadota; class Gammaproteobacteria; order Burkholderiales; family Burkholderiaceae_C; genus Limnohabitans. The sequence continues at coordinate 18,455 of CAIMTJ010000014.1, read as the reverse complement.
GCGGCTTGGATGGCACTCGGTAGCATGAAGGCGCAACTCAAAAAAGCCGATGCCTGCTTGGCGCCATTTGCCCTGATTTTTGGTGAACAAGAGGTCTTGGAGGGGGTCGTGACCCTCAAAGCGTTGAGAGACGGCGTGGGTTCGCAACGAAAGATGCCCTTGGATGACGTGGCAAGCTGGGGTAAGGCTCTACAATGCGAGTTGTTGGCCGCGGTGGTCTGATTCAGACCGAGGGTTTTGAGTCCACAGACTTGGGCACTCCCCCTGCAGGGCTTGAGTGGGGTGGCAAAGAGCTTGCTTGCACTTGGGCTTCACCGTGCTCAATCTGGATGCCGAGGATTGGGTGTCTCAAGTCCCCCCTGGGGCGGTTGTTTGACTGTTGAGCGCCAATGAGGCACAACCATCACGGTGTCGTGTCAGTCTTTGTTTTTTATTTTTTTTGAAATCAATCTATGGCCTCTCACCTCGACCTTGAAGAGCAAGAACAAATTGAAGAGTTGAAACACTTTTGGCGCCGCTATGGCCCTCTTTTGACTTGGGCGTTGATTGTGGTGCTGGGGGCTTATTCGGCATGGACGGGGTGGCAGTATTGGCAGCGTCGCCAAGGTGTGCAGGCCTCGGTGCTCTATGCCACGCTTGAGAGTGCTGTCGCGACGGCCGACCAGACCTTGGTGAGCCGAGCAGTCGCAGACATGCAAGATAAATTTGCCACGACCACCTATGCGGCCCACGCGAGTTTGATGGCCGCGCATTTCTTTTTGGAGCACCAAGCGCCGCAAGACGCGCAAAAGGCGCTTCAATGGACCATCGCGCACAGCCCCGATGACGGTCTGGGGTGTGTGGCCAAACTGCGCTTGGCCGCCGTGTTTATGGAAGCGAAAGACTGGCCTGCAGCCAAAGCGGTGCTCTCTGGTCAGTGCCCGGCATCGTTTGAGGCCTTGGTGCAAGACCGTTTGGGTGACATCGATGTGTTGGAGAAAAAACCCGTTGATGCGCGCACTCACTACCGAGCAGCTTGGCTGGCGATGAAAGACCAGCAGTCCTACCGACAACTGGTTGAAGTGAAGTTGGCAAGCCTGGGGGTTGACCCTCGCCAAGAGGAGAAAAAACCGTGAGCCCAAGCGCATCTATCCTGTGCTCTGGGCGCTGGGTCAAGCAGGCCTTGGCTCGTGCGTTGTCACATCCATTGCCCCGCTCCATTGGGCCCTCAGCATGGGTCGTTTTGGTGGCAACGCTGGTGGTGGCGTGCTCCTCCACGTCCTCACTCAAAACCCCCTCGGCCAAAGAGGTGGTGATACCCGCCAGTGGCGGTGAAATCAGCGCGCTTTGGCGCATCCAGCTCCCCCCAATGGGTCCGTGGTTGACACCGGTCATGGGGGCGGATGGGCTGATCGTGGCGTCAACTAAGGGCTTGGTGAGCGCCTTGGACGCAGGCACAGGCAAGACCCTGTGGTCCCTTGATTTGAAGTCCAATTTACTCTCAGGCATTGGCGCAGAGGCGCCTCGTGCTGGCCAGGCGCAGCATTTTGCTGTGGTCACCCAAAGCAACGAATTGGTGTATTTCAGCCGCCAAGGTGAGGAGTGGCGCTACCCCTTGAGTGTGCAAGCCATCACCACCCCCGTGTTGGCGGGTGGGCGAGTGTTTGTGCTCCAAAGCGACCGCTCGGTCATTGGCCTGAATGCGCAGAACTCGCGACTGCTGTGGACTCAGCAAAAGGCGGGAGACCCCTTGATTTTGAATCAAAAGGGCATTTTGATGGGTGTGCAAGACACCTTGGTGGTGGGTTTTTCAGGACGCGTTCTGGGGCTCAACCCCTTGACGGGTGCCACTCGCTTTGACACGCCCATTGCGGTGCCCAGGGGGGTGAACGATTTGGAGCGTTTGGTGGACTTGGTGGCGCCGGCCTACCGCCAAGGTGAGGTGGTGTGCTTGCGTGCATTTCAAGCCCAAATTGGTTGTGTGAATGCCGTCAAAGGCACCCTATTTTGGTCGCGATCGGCCAAAGGCGACGTCGGCTTGAGTGGGGGCGCCAATACGGTGTTGGCCGTGGAGAGCAACGGCATGGTGCTCGGCTATGACCGCGCTTCGGGGGATAAAACCTGGGAGAGCGAGAAATTGCGTTACCGCCATTTGGGAGCACCTTTGAGCTTGGATGCCACCCGCTTTGCAGTGCCCGAGGCCGATGGTGTGGTGTACCTCTTGTCCTCAGAAGACGGCGGCTTGCTCGCTCGTTTACCCAGCAACTCACAAGGCCCCTTGGCGGGTCTCGTGCGCACCCCCGAAGGCTTGGCCTCGGTCTCCTTGTCCGGTTCGGTGCAAGCCTACCGCTTGCCCTGAACTCCTGTGAAGTTGAATCCTTAGTGAAACCTGTCATCGCCCTGGTCGGGCGCCCCAATGTGGGCAAATCCACCTTGTTTAACCGTTTGACCAAAAGTCGTGACGCGATCGTGGCCGACTTTGCGGGCTTGACGCGGGATCGGCACTATGGCGACGGGCACTTGGGCAAATACGACTTCATTGTGATCGACACCGGGGGCTTTGAGCCCACGGCAGAGTCGGGAATTTACAAAGAAATGGCCAAGCAAACCCGTCAAGCGGTGGCCGAAGCCGATGTCGTGATTTTTGTGCTCGATGCGCGCCAAGGACTCTCGGCCCAAGATCACGACATTGGCAACTATTTGAGGCGACTGAGTAAGCCTTGCTTGTTGGTGGCCAACAAGGCCGAGGGTATGCAAGAGGGCCACCAATTGGTCGAGTTTTTTGAACTCGGTTTGGGTCAGGTGCACGCGGTCTCGGCCGCCCACGGCCAAGGCATCCGCAGCATGGTCGAATTGGCCTTGGACCCGCTCTTGGCGGGCAATGAAGACTTTGCGCAAGACGACCCCAGTGCCGAAGAAGACGGCGTCATTCGATTGGCCGTGGCGGGTCGCCCCAATGTGGGCAAGTCCACACTCATCAACACCTGGTTGGGTGAGGAGCGCTTGGTGGCCTTTGATATGCCTGGCACCACCCGAGATGCCATTCACGTGCCGCTTGAATTCAAGGGGCAGCGCTACGACTTGATTGACACGGCGGGCTTGAGGCGCAAGGGCAAGGTGTTTGAGGCCATTGAGAAATTCTCAGTCGTCAAGACCTTGCAGGCCATCGCTTCTGCCAATGTGGTGCTCTTGCTGCTCGATGCCACCCAGGGTGTGACTGATCAAGATGCGCACATTGCGGGCTACATCTTGGAGAGTGGTCGAGCGGTGGTCTTGGCCATCAACAAATGGGATGCGATCGATGCCTACCAGCGTGAGCTGGTGCAGCGCTCGATTGAGTCGCGCTTGTCGTTCTTGAAATTTGCCAAATTGCACTTGATCAGCGCACAAAAGAGAACGGGTCTTGCGCCTGTGTGGGACTCGATCGGGCGGGCGTACAAGTCGGCTTTTTGTAAAATGAGCACGCCTGTGCTCACTCGCTTACTTTTGGAGTCGGTGCAGTTCCAGTCGCCCAAGCGCGCGGGCATGTTTCGCCCCAAATTGCGCTATGCCCACCAAGGTGGCATGAATCCTCCTATCATTGTGGTGCACGGCAACTCCTTGGACCATGTGACCGAGTCTTACAAACGATTTTTGGAGGGGCGTTTTAGGAAAGAGTTCAGCCTTGAAGGCACGCCCTTGCGCATTGAGCTCAAAACCTCGCACAACCCTTACAAAGACGATTGAGTTCTTGCTTTCCCGTGCTTTGGGTGGATCGTGTCTAGGGTTTGCCCGAATTGTGGTACGCTCAAGACTTCTGATTTCAATTTAAAACACGGAGAATATCGTGAACAACAAAGGTCAACTCTTACAAGACCCCTTTCTCAATTTGCTTCGCCGCGAGCACGTGCCAGTCTCCATTTATTTGGTCAACGGTATCAAACTTCAAGGCCAAATTGAGTCGTTTGACCAGTACGTGGTGCTGCTGAGAAACACAGTCACCCAAATGGTCTACAAACACGCCATCTCCACCATTGTGCCGGCTCGGGCTGTGAATTTCTCAGGCACAGAGTTGGCTGAATTGGCCGCAGCGCCTGAGGCCTGAATCACAAGGCACGATGCACAATGCACGAGGCCTCATGCCAAGGTGCCAACGGGCTCGCGAGCACCTCAAAGCCTCATCACCGCCATGACTCGCTGCCCTGACGCCCCTCAGAGCGCGTTCGAACAACGCGGGGATTTTTTCCAACCTACCGGGTTGAGATGATGTTGAGCGCGGTGAACTGCCGCGGCGCCTTCAGGCACGACATGGGTTGAGACGCGACGCCCAACATCCAAGCTCGAGTGCTTATTATTTTCTGATGACCCCTATCATGATTGATCCCTTTGTTTGACACGGCTGCACCATCGACTGCACGCGTACTTTTGGTGGGCGTGGACTTGGGCCGTGGACATTTTGATGCAGAACTCAAAGAGCTCGGATTACTCGCGCAGACCGCGGGTCTCGAGGTGGTTGAGCGTTTTGTTTGTCGCCGAAAGGCCCCTGATGCGGCGCTTTTTGTGGGGTCAGGCAAGGCCGATGAAATCAAAGCCTTTGCGCTCGGCTCCAATGCCCAGGAGATTTTGTTTGACCAGGCCTTGAGTCCGGCGCAGCAGCGCAATTTGGAGCGGCACATGGGCTTGGCGGTGAATGACCGCACCATGCTCATTTTGGAGATTTTTGCCCAGCGCGCCCGCTCCCACGAAGGCAAACTCCAAGTTGAGCTCGCCAGGCTTCAGTACTTGAGCACTCGTTTGGTGCGGCGTTGGTCGCATTTGGAGCGACAACGCGGGGGTATTGGCAACCGAGGCGGGCCGGGCGAGACACAAATTGAGCTTGACCGACGAATGATTTCCCAATCGATCAAGCGCACCCAAGAAAAACTCGAACGCGTGAAAAAGCAACGCTTGACGCAAAGAAAGCGTCGCTTGCGCTCGGATCATGTGGGCGTGTCTTTGGTGGGCTACACCAATGCGGGCAAATCCACCCTCTTTAACGCCTTGGTCAAAGCGCAGACCTATGCGGCCGATCAGCTCTTTGCAACGCTAGACACCACCACGCGCCAGCTTTTTTTGGCACCTGTTCATCTCAAAGGCCTGGGTTTGTCCGAGTCCAGCCTGGGGCACCCCGGTGAGCCGGTGGGCCCAGAGTCTTGGGCTCAGGTGGCAGGGGCCAGCGCCCATGATGTCGGCAGTGTCCCATTGGGTCTGCCCGAGTTGGCTCACCCACAAGGACAAAGCGTGTCCTTGTCCGATACAGTGGGTTTTATTCGAGACCTGCCCCACACCTTGGTGGATGCATTTGAGGCCACCTTGCAAGAGGCCGCCCAGGCCGATTTGCTGCTGCACGTGGTCGACGCCTCAAGCCCCGATTTTGTGGAGCAAATTGAACAAGTCCAACGTGTTTTGGAAGACATTGGCGCTCAGCATGTTGAGCAGTGGTTGATTTTTAACAAAATCGATGCGATTGATCCGGCCATGCGGCCGTTGGTACAAACTGACTTTTACGAGTTGGAGCAGCGGGAATTCCCTCGATTATTTGTGAGCGCGCAAACGGGTTTGGGTCTAGATCGACTGCGCGGGCAGTTGTTGGCCTGGGTTCTTGCGCGTGAACAGTCTTTGAGGGCTGAGACAGAGGGCTGAGGGCTGAGGGCTGAGGGCTGAGGGGGCTGGGTAATGGCCTTGGAGCGCCGTGTTCTGGTCTGTGGGCTGGGGGGTTTGGAGGTGAGGGCACTTGATTGGACCCCCACCCAGAAAGAAGTTGTGGGTTTCCCACCTGGATGCAGGGTGTGGGCTCACTCTGAGGCTAAAATCTGTGAAATAACGCTAGACTTGAGGGTAAGTCCCTCCAGTGAGCCCAGCGTGTTCACGCTGGGACAGCAGGTGTCAGGTGTTGAGCAGTCTGTTGGGGGCGGTTTTGATTCGAGCGACTATTTACTTCAAGGCGGTTCAATCCAAGATGAGAGCTTTTTTAGAAAAAGTAAAAACCAGCCTTTGGCTGAACTCAGCGCGTTCCTGGGTGCTGGCCATCATGCCCGCGGGCGTTCAACGGCTTCGCGGGCCTTTGGGGTCTCATCTGGCGCTGTCTCAAGAGTCAGAGAAACCCTCAGAAAAGCCCTCAGAAAAAGCCCCCGAGGCTGATCATTCTGCTGCAGCACCTTCGGGCGAACAGAGTGCTCACCCGAGTGGCTCGAGCAACGGCCAATCCCAGGGCTCAGCCAATCGTCCTTCCAATGGCCCCCAGAATGGTCCTTCCAATGGTCCTCCCAATGGTCCTCCCAATGGTCCTCCGAACGGCCCACCAGACCTCGACGAGCTCTGGCGTGACTTCAGTGGTCGCTTGCGCGACTTCTTTCAAGGCACTCGGTCCAAACGCGGCGGCCACTCGAGCCCAGGCGGACCCGATTCCCAAGGTCCTCGCGGCAGTTTGATCTCGGACATGCGGGCGGCGAAATTTGCCATTGGCATGCTGCTCGTGGTGGTGTTGATGATTTGGATGGGCACGGGCTTTTTCATTGTCCAAGAGGGCCAACAAGCGGTGATCACCCAGTTTGGCAGCTACCGCTCCACAGTGGGTGCGGGATTCAACTGGCGACTGCCTTACCCCATTCAGCGCCATGAGTTGGTGTTTGTCACGCAAATTCGCTCGGTCGACGTGGGGCGCGACACCATCATCAAAGCCACGGGACTCAGGGAGTCGGCCATGCTCACCAAAGATGAAAATATTCTAGAGATGAAGTTTGCTGTGCAGTACCGATTGACCGATGCACGTGCTTATCTCTTTGAGAGCAAAAACCCAACCGACGCCGTGGTCCAAGCCGCAGAAACGGCTGCGCGTGAGGTGGTGGGCAAGATGCGTATGGATGCAGCGCTCTCAGAGGACCGCGACCAAATCGCCCCGCGCATTCGCAGCATCATGCAGTCGATCCTGGACAATTACCACGTCGGCATTGAGGTGGTGGCCATCAATTTGGAGCAAGGTGGTGTTCGTCCACCCGAGCAAGTTCAAGCCGCCTTTGACGATGTGCTCAAAGCCGGACAAGAGCGCGAACGCGCTAAAAATGAAGCCCAGGCTTACGCCAATGATGTGGTGCCCCGCGCCGTGGGCGCGGCTTCGCGCCTCATGCAAGAAGCCGATGGCTACAAAGCCCGCATCGTGGCCCAAGCAGAAGGCGATGCCCAGCGCTTTCGCTCCTTGTATGCCGAATACCAAAAGGCGCCCCAAGTCACGCGAGACCGCATGTACATCGACACCATGCAGCAAATTTACACCAACGTCACCAAGGTGTTGGTCGATACCCATCAGGGTCAAAATTTGCTGTATTTGCCCCTGGATAAGATCATGCAGTTGACCCAGCAAGGTGCGGGCAGTGTCGCTTCATCCCCTGGCGGCACGGGCGGCTCGGGTTTTGCGCCATCTTCACCCAGCAGTGCTCAGGGCGCTGGTGGCACGCCTGCAGGATTGGCGGGTGTGTCGCCCAATGGGGCCTTGAACCCCAATGATTATGGCGCCACGGGTGCTGGCAATACCGCTGCCGAGGCCCGCATGCGAGACACGCGCAGTCGGGATCGTGAACGAGATGGTCGATAAGCTCACAGGTTATTTCAATGAATAAAATCGGTTTTTACATCTCCTCTGCTTTATTGGGTCTGGCCGTGTTGAGCTCGACTTTGTTTGTGGTGGATCAGCGTCAGTTCGGTGTGGTTTATGCCTTGGGTCAGATCAAGGACGTGATCACTGAGCCGGGTTTGAACTTTAAATTGCCCCCACCGTTTCAAAACGTCACCTACATCGATAAGCGCCTTTTGACGCTGGACAATGCCGACACCGAGCCCATGCTCACAGCGGAGAAGCAACGCATGGTGATCGATTGGTTTGTCCGCTGGCGCATCACCGACCCCACTGACTTCATCCGTCATGTGGGGCTTGATGAGCAAGCCGGTGCTCTCCAATTGTCGCGGGTGGTGAGGAACGCCTTCCAAGAAGAAATCAACAAACACACGGTCCAGGAGTTGTTGTCTGAAAAGCGCGAAACCGTGATGCAAGACGTCAAAGCCGAGGTGATCAAAAAAGTCCATGGCACCAAATCGTGGGGTATCGATGTGGTGGATGTGCGCATGACTCGAGCCGACTATGTCGACACCATCACCGAGTCGGTCTATCGCCGCATGGAGGCCGAACGCAAGCGCGTGGCCAATGAGTTGCGCTCAACGGGTGCGGCCGAGGGCGAGAAAATCCGTGCCGATGCCGATCGTCAGCGTGAGGTGACCATTGCCAATGCTTACCGGGATGCGCAAAAAATCAAGGGCGAGGGCGATGCAACGGCGGCCAAACTTTATGCCGATTCTTTTGGCAAAGACCCACAGTTTGCCCAGTTCTATCGCAGCTTGGAAGCTTACAAAGCCACCTTCAGCAAAAAGTCCGATGTGGTGGTGCTCGACCCAAGCAGTGATTTCTTCAAAGCCATGAAGAGTTCGGGCTCTGGTGCTGGTGCCAAAAAATGAGCCATCCGCATGCCTTGCCGCTTGAGCAAGACACTGGCGGGCTTCATCTTCGCGCTCGGGTGAGGTTTTGTGGCCCACTTGATTCATGAGCGGCTATGATATTTTGCTCGCTTTGGCCCTGGTCTTGATGTTGGAGGGGTTGATGCCCTTCATCTCACCTCAGTCGTGGCGAAACCTCTTTGCTCAAATCCTCACCTTGCAAGACGGTCAAATCCGATTTTTTGGTCTGATCGCGATCCTTTTGGGTCTGGGCTTGTTTGTCTTTTTATCGCTTTGAGTTGGGGGCTTTGATGCATGGCTTTGAGCGCTCTTGTTCTTGACCGTGTCTGCGCTTGGGGCTTAAGCGAGGCGAGTGCGGTTCGCGGTTAAAATGATGGGCTTTTTGTATTCTTTTTCGAATGAAGGTGATCTTTTTTTATGTCTAGCGCTTGGGTCTTGCCCGATCACGTCGCCGATGTCTTGCCCTCAGAGGCCAGGCTGATTGAAGAGTTGCGACGTCACTTTTTGGATGCGGCGCGTTGCTACGGCTATGAGCTCGTGGCCCCGCCCCTGATTGAGCACTTGGAGTCGCTCTTGAGTGGAACTGGCACGCATTTGGATTTGCAAACCTTCAAGCTGGTGGATCAACTCTCAGGCCGCACGTTGGGTGTGCGTGCCGACACCACACCGCAAGTTGCGCGCATTGATGCGCATTTGCTCAACCGCACGGGAGTGTGTCGCCTGTGCTACTGCGGGCCGGTCTTGCACACCCGTCCCGAGCGCCCCTATGCCACCCGAGAGCCCATGCAACTCGGCGCCGAGCTCTATGGACACCCCGGCCTTGAAGCCGAATTGGAGGTCTTGGAGTTGGCCTTGTCGGGTCTTGAGGCTGTTCAATGTCAAGGCGTCTTGGTGGACTTTGGTCATGCCCAGGTTCTCTCGGGCTTACTCGATGGTGTGGTGATCAAGCCTGCCAGTCTGGACGCCTTGCACCATGCCGTCGCCCTCAAGGATGCCAAGGGCCTCAAGGCCGCTTGTGCAGACGCTCAGTTGTCTGCAGAGCTCACCCAGGCTTTGGTCGCTTTGGTGCATTTGCACGGCGGCTTGGAGGTCTTGGCCCAAGCAAGCGTTGCCTTTGCCGCTTGGCCACGGGTCCTCGAGGCTTTGAAGCAACTCGAGTGGTTGGTGTCGCATTTGAGTGTGCCCGTGAGCATTGATTTGGCGCATGCCTCAGGCTACGCTTACTACAGTGGCGTGCGCTTTGCAGTCTACGTTCAAGGCGTCAATGACGCATTGGTGCGCGGGGGGCGCTACGACCAAGTGGGTGCGGTGTTTGGCAGAGCCCGGGCTGCGGTGGGTTTTAGTTTGGATTTGAAGGCCTTGGTGGATGTCGTGCCCAAGCAAGCGCGCCGTGCTGCCATTCGCGCGCCTTGGGGCGAGGACGCTTCATTGCGCTTGGCGGTGAGTCGTCTTCGCGCCGGTGGCGAGACGGTGGTCTCACTGTTGCCCGCCGCGGACTCCAAGCTCGATGAGTTTGAGTGCGATCGCGAGTTGAGAAGGGTCGCTGGCGAGTGGTCGGTGGTGGCTCTTTGAGCACACCCGAGACGGCTCTTGACGGGGCGACCAGGGTGGGTGGGCGTGATGAACAGATTGGACGATTGGGCTGGCGCTATGGCGCTATGGCGTGATGACGGTATAACGCGCTTGGCAAGGTCGTCGTGTTGAATGGTTAACTTTTAAAAGATGAGGTTTTTTGTCATATGAACATCACCCGAGGTCGTAATGTTGTGGTCGTGGGCACTCAATGGGGTGACGAGGGCAAAGGCAAGTTGGTGGACTGGCTCACCGAGAGTGCATCGGCTGTCGTGCGCTTTCAAGGCGGGCACAATGCCGGTCACACGTTGGTGATCCAAGGCGTGAAGACGGCCTTGCATTTGATCCCAAGCGGTATCATGCGCCCTGGGGTCAAATGCTTCATTGGCAATGGTGTGGTGTTGAGCGTTCCCAAATTGCTCGAAGAAATTGCGGGGCTTGAGAAAGTGGGCGTGCAAGTCAGAGACCGTTTGCGCATCAGTGAGGCCTGTCCTCTCATCTTGCCCTACCACTCGGCGCTGGATATGGCCCGTGAAGCCTTTCGAGAACATCAAGGCATTCATAAAATCGGCACCACCGGTCGTGGTATCGGACCCGCTTATGAGGACAAAGTCGCGCGCCGCGCTTTGCGGGTTCAAGACTTGGCCGATCCGGTGCGCTTTAAGCAAAAGCTGCAAGAGAACTTGGCGCTGCACAACCACATCTTGACCACCGTTCTCAATGCACCGGCGGTGGATGTGGACAGTGTCTACCAAGAGGCGATGGACTATGCCCAAATCATTGCGCCCATGGTGGCCGATGTGTCTCGCGAACTCAATGAAATGCACCAAGCCGGGGGCAACATCTTGTTCGAAGGGGCCCAAGGGACCTTGCTCGATGTCGACCACGGCACCTACCCCTATGTGACCTCGAGCAACTGTGTGGCCGGCAACGCTGCAGCGGGCTCGGGTGTGGGGCCCGGTCTTCTTCACTATGTACTGGGGATCACCAAGGCCTATTGCACCCGCGTGGGCGGAGGTCCTTTCCCCACTGAGCTCGATTGGCAAGCGCCTGGCACACCCGGCTACCACATGGCAACCGTTGGCGCGGAGAAGGGTGTGACCACGGGTCGCTCCAGGCGCTGTGGTTGGTTTGATGCGGCGCTCTTAAAGCGCAGCGCCCAAGTCAACGGCTTGAGTGGGCTGTGCATCACCAAGCTCGATGTGCTCGATGGGCTGCCTGAGGTTCAACTGTGCACACACTATTTGCGCAATGGCGAGGTCGTGGATCTTTTCCCCATGGGGGCCGACAAAATAGCCCAATGCCAAGCGGTTTATGAAACGCTGCCGGGCTGGAGTCGACCCACGGCTGGGGTGACCCAGTGGGAGGACTTGCCCTCCGAGGCGCGCGACTATTTGAAACGCATTGAACAAATTTGTGGTGTGCCCATTCACATGGTCTCCACCAGTCCCGATCGTGACCACACCATGGTGCTCCATCAGCCCTTTGAGGCGTGAGCCCAAGGCGGTATTGGCGCCGTGCTTTTTTTTTCTTGATCACACCCCTTCAAAGGACCCCTCATCATGCTCACCGAAGACGGCAAACACCTGTATGTGTCTTATGACGAATACCACAATTTGATTGAAAAACTCGCCATCAAGATCCATCAATCGGGTTGGGAGTTTGACAATATTTTGTGCTTGGCCAGGGGCGGCATGCGTCCGGGGGACATTTTGTCGCGCATTTTTGACAAACCCTTGGCCATCATGTCCACCTCCTCTTACCGCGCAGGTGCGGGCATGGTGCAGGGCCATTTGGACATTGCCCGCTACATCACCACACCCCAGGGTGAAATTGCCGGTCGGGTCCTATTGGTGGACGACTTGGCCGACACGGGACACACCTTGCAAGAGGTGGTCAAGTTGCTCAAGACCCAATACGCGCCCATCACCGAGCTGCGCTCTGCGGTGATTTGGACCAAAGGAGTCTCCACCTTTGAGTGTGATTACTCGGTCGAGTTTTTACCCACCAACCCTTGGATTCACCAGCCCTTTGAAGGCTACGACAGCATGAGACCTCTTCAGCTGCTGGACAAGTGGAAAGTGTAGTGAGCTGAGGCCTCGGTGGGCTGCTCGGGGCTTGTTTGACTTGCTCTGAGCTCGAGGCGCTCAGTTTTTGGAGACCAAGGCTTTTAGGCCTGCGATTTCATTCATCAAGAGGACCTCGCCATGACGACCCCATCCATCCCCACCGCCTTGATCCATCATCCCTACCGGGCGCCCGAGGGGTTTTTGGCGCCCCAGTTGCCGATTTATCAGGCTTCCACGGTCATTTTTCCCAGCTTGAAGGCGCTGCGCGAGCGCGATTGGCGTGAGCGGGATGGTTACACCTATGGCTTGCATGGCACACCGAGCTCGTTCACCCTGGAGTCGCGCCTGGCCAGTCTTGAAGGGGGCTTGCATTGCACCTTGACCCCCAGTGGCTTGTCGGCCATTGCCCATGTCAATTTTGCGCTCTTGTCTCAAGGCGACGAGGTCTTGCTGCCCAGCAACGCCTATGGCCCGAGCCTGGCACTGGCCAAGGGCGAATTGGCGCAATTTGGCATCACCCATCAAATCTACGACCCGCTGGACCCCCACAGCTTGAAATCGCTCTTGAACGCGCGCACGCGCTTGGTGTGGTTGGAAGCGGCGGGATCGGTCACCATGGAGTTCCCCGATTTGCGGGCGCTCACGGCATTGTGCCAAGCACATGGTGTGCTGAGCGCCTTGGACAACACCTGGGGTGCGGGTTTGGCCTTCAATCCCTTTGATTGCGGTCTGGATGTGAGTGTTCACGCCCTCACCAAATACCCAAGCGGCGGGGGCGACGTGCTCATGGGCAGCATTGTCACGAAGGACGATGTGCTGGCACTGCAAATTAAACTCAGCCACATGCGCATGGGCACTGGGGTCGCCGCTCACGATGTGGCGGCGATCTTGAAGGGCCTTCAAAGCATGCCAGTGCGCTACGCCCACCAAGACCAAAGTGCTCGTGCTGTGGCTGCTTTTTTAAAGACCCAAGCGGGGGTAGCTCAACTCCTCCATCCCGCCTTTGAGGGCTCTCCAGGGCACGCTCACTGGCGAAGTCACTGTGTGAGCGAAACTCACCTCGAGGGCTTGGCGGCGGGGATTTTCAGTGTCGTGTTTCGCCCGGAGATTGAGTCGGCTCGGGTGGACGCGTTGTGTGAGGGCTTGAAGCTCTTCAAGCTCGGCTATAGCTGGGGCGGGCCCATGAGCTTGGTGGTGCCCTATGAGATGGCCAGCATTCGAGGCAAGTTGCCCGCGCATCTTTTGCCAGGCCACTTGGTGCGCTTTTGCATCGGTCTTGAGGACCCCCAAGACTTGATTGAGGATTTAAAACAGGCCTTGCACGCGGTCAATCACTGATGCTTGGCCGATTCAGCATCCGATAGTTCTTCGATCAAAAACCGCGCCGCCTCTTGCATGGCAGGGGAGTGACGGTGCAAGAGGTTGACGCGACGGGCTTGGTCGAGCCGAGTGAAGTTGCGTTTCATGGAGCTTAAGTAGGTGGGGTCGTAGTGAAGCGTGAGCAAGTCTTGAACCACGTCTTCGATTCGGCCTTGTCGCGTGTCTTGGCACCAAGCGTCAATGACAGCGCGTCCCCGCATGGTCACCAAGGCTTGGAGTTTGTGGATGAAAAGCTCAGGGTCTTGCACCAAAAACGCGTAATCCTCCATCAACAGCGCGACTCGCTCTGGCATGGCCAGCTCGACCAGGCTGCAAGAGCTCGAGCGCATTTTTTCGATGAGCTCCACAGGGATGCTCAAATTACCAACTTTCTTGCTCTCGGACTCGACAAAAATCACGCGAGAAGGATCCAAGCCCCTGAGCGTTTGCCACACCAGTGTGTCGAAGTGTTTTTGACTCGGTTGGGGTGAGCCCGGGATGAAGCCCAAGACCGAACTTCGATGGTTGGCCAAGTCCTCGAGATCCAAGACTTGGGCGCCTAGAGACTTCAAACTGTTGAGCAACCTGGTTTTGCCGCAACCGGTGGGTCCAGCGATCACCTCAAACCTCAGGGGCTCGATGAGCTTGGGAATGTCCTCCACCACCGCTTGTCGAAAGGCCTTATAGCCGCCTTCGAGCAAATGCACCCGAAAACCGATTTGCGACAGTACCCCCGAGATGGAGCCACTTCGTTTGCCACCTCTCCAGCAGTAGAGCAAGGGCTGCCAACTCTTGGGCAAATCCATGACATGGGCTTCGATGTGACGCGCAATGTTGGCCGCGACCATGGCGGCGCCTTTCTTTTGGGCCTCAAAGGCGCTGACTTGTTTGTAGAGGGTGCCCACGGTGACGCGCTCGGCGTTGTTGAGCACAGGCCAGTTCACTGCGCCGGGCCAATGATCGAGGGCAAACTCGTCTTCGCTTCTCACATCAATGATGGCATCAAAGTGTCTTGTTGAGAGCGGCTTGGCACTGCTGATCGCCTTGGACAGCGCCTTGGGGTCGGCCGTTTCTTGCTGAGCGCTCGCGCCCAGGGAGCGGGTCTCTGGCGTTGGAGCATCCTTTAAAAAGGCCTCTTGAGGGGTGATGAGGTGAACGCTCACGGGTGGGTAGAAGGGCGTGGTTTAAAAAGTTTTTTGAATGGCGGGCCAGACCGCTTCAAGCAAGTAGGGGTGGGCCTCTTTCAAAGGATGCAGGTGATCGGCTTGGAACCACTGGTCCAGTTGAGCCTCTCGGGGTGGCAAGGACTTCAAATGTGCACTCAATGCTGAAAACAAGGAGGGCACCAAGTCAACGCGCTGCTCTTTGGCGACTTGCACAAACACTTGGGTGAATGCACGATTGTATTCGACCCCATAGTTGGGGGGCACTTGGGTGCCCACCAGCACTGTTTTGGCGTGTGCCTCTTTGATCATGAGGGCCATCTGAGTGAGGTTGCTGTGGGTGACTTTGAGATCGAGTCCTTGCAGTGCATCGTTGGCACCGAGTTCGATCACCACAGCAAAGGGTTTGTGCAGCTTGAGCAAATGGGGCAGGCGTGAGAGCCCGCCAGAGGTGGTGTCACCGGAGATGCTGGCGTTGATCACTTGGGTCGTGGGGTGAGTGCTTGCGAGTTTGCTTTGCATCAAGGCGACCCAACCGGTGCCGCGCGCCAAGCCGTACTCTGCGCTCAATGAATCCCCCAAAACCAACAAAGTGACAAAGGGGTTTGAGCCCAGTGCCACGGACCCGAGGAGGAATCGGTTAAAGTCGCGTCGATGGAGCTGCGCTTTGGCTAGCGAATGTTGCTCTAGGGCCAATGAGTCGGGTGAGATCACGGTGGTTGTGCGGTTGAAGGACAAAAAGTGTTTTTCAAGTCTAGCGCAAACTGGTTAAAAGTCATCCGTGAGCTTTATTTTTTTATTTTTTTGTAATGAAGTTATGACGCAAGCTGTGATCCGAGTTGAACACCTGGGTAAAACTGTGGCTCACGCCACAGGTGAGTTGGCGATTTTGCAAGATGTGAGTTTTTCACTTGAACCCAAAGAGACTGCTGCCATTGTGGGTGCTTCGGGCTCTGGCAAGAGCACGCTGCTCTCCATCATGGCGGGCCTTGATACGCCCAGCTCTGGTCAGGTGTTTTGGGGCGAGCAAGATCTGTTTGCCTTGGATGAGGATGCCCGTGCCCAGCTCAGAGCCAGGCGCATGGGCTTTGTTTTTCAAAGCTTTCAACTCCTGGGTCACCTGAGCGCACTGGAGAACGTGATGTTGCCCTTGGAGCTCATGGGCGATGCCCACGCCAAAACCCAGGCCAAGGCAATGCTCGAGCGCGTGGGATTGGGCTCTCGACTGGGCCACTACCCCAAGGTGTTGAGTGGCGGCGAGCAGCAACGCGTGGCCTTGGCGCGGGCTTTTGTGCTCAAGCCAGCGATCTTGATGGCCGATGAGCCCACTGGCAGTCTCGATCATGCCACTGGGCAAAGCATCATGGCGCTCATGCTGGAGATGAACCAAGAGCTCTCCACCACCTTGGTATTGGTGACCCACGATGAGGCCTTGGCCGTTCGCATGCAGCGAAGACTGCACTTGCAAGCGGGCTGTTTGGTCTAGCCATGCGCTTGGGTGACCCCAAGACATCGAGCGCATGTTCACTCTGGGGGTCATTCAAGAGGTGAGGTCCACTCGAGCGCTTCACAGTAGAACCGTGTCATACTAGCGGGCATGAATGCAGCACAACCCAAAGTTCTTTACGGCTTTCACGCCGTTGGGGTTCGTTTAAGAACCACGCCTGACTCCATTGTGGAGATTTATGTTGAGGGCACGCGCCGAGATGCGCGCATGCGCACTTTCTTGGCCAAAGCGCAAGAGGCCCATGTGCGCATCATTGAAGCCGATGGCCTGAGGCTGTCCAAGCTGTGTGCCAACCACGGACACCAAGGGGTGGTGGCGTTGGTCAATCCGATTGTCATGGCGCACTCTTTGGACGACTTGCTTGACGATTTGCCTGCCTCATCCCCAGCGCTTTTGTTGGTATTGGACGGGGTGACTGACCCCCACAATTTGGGAGCATGTTTGCGTGTGGCCGATGGTGCCGGTGTGCACGCCATCATTGCACCCAAAGACCATGCTGTGGGGATCAATGCCAGTGTGGCCAAGGTGGCATCGGGCGCAGCGGAGACGGTGCCTTATTTCATGGTCACCAATTTGGCGCGCACCTTGAACGAGCTCAAAGAGCGCAACATCTGGGTGGTGGGGACGAGCGAAGACGCCACAGGCAGTCTTTATGAATCGAGCTATGTGGGGGCCACCGCATGGGTGATGGGGGCCGAAGGGGCGGGACTGCGCCAGTTGACCCAAAAAACGTGTGATGAACTGGTCTCCTTGCCCATGGCCGGGGGTGTTGAGAGCTTGAATGTGTCGGTGGCCAGTGGCATTTGTTTGTATGAAACAGTGAGACAACGACGCGCCAAGCCCATGCCCGGGTCTTGAGCAGGCTCAGGATCGCGCTTGCTGCTAGGGTGGCAGCGTTCAACGCACCCTTTGATGCGTTTCTTTCGCCTTCAAGCCCGGCATTGTTTTGGTGAGCCCGCAATGAACTTGGGGCTATAGGGATGCTATGGGGTCTTGGTCAAAGACAGGTGTGTGCGCACCATCCCTAGGTAAATCCAAGCCACCACGGCCATCAACAACAAACTCGCGCCAGCTAAAGAGTAGTGAATGCCAATGAGCCCACCGCTCAAGCCCACCACCAGTCCTGAGCCCGCTCGCATACCAAGGCTTGACATGTTGTACAGGCCAATGACCCGACCCCTCATGTGCACGGGTGCATTGAGCTGGACAATGGTTTGGGTCATGGCACTGAAGGACAACTCCAGAAATCCAGCAAAGACCAAGAGCACGAGCGCCACCGCATAGTGATCGGTCAGAGCAAAACCGCCCAAGGCCAAGCACCACAGACAAGCCAAGATGAGTGCTGCTTTGGGGGTGGTTGGAAAAATGGCTTTGCCCTCGAGCACCAAGCCCGCGATCAAGGCTCCCAATGCGTCTGCGGCCAAGAGCGCGCTGTAGACCACGCCATGGTTGCCCGGTGCCAAATCATGGACAAAGCCAGGCATTTGAGCCTGGTAGCTGTTGCCCACAAAAAACGAGGCGGCTGCGGCCAAGACCAGCATGCTCAAAATCGTGACATTGCCCGAGATGTCGCGACCCGTTTGAAGGATGTCTTGGAGTCCCTTGATGGCGCGCCGAGTCGCCACTGGCTCGAGCCTGAACTTTGGGCCATAGGGGGCGTTGATGAGCCACAGAAAATTGGGCAAGTAAAAAAATGCATTGAGCAGCATGCCGCTTTGTTCTCCCAAGGCCATCAAGATGACGCCTCCCACCGCCGGTCCCACCAATAGGCTTAAATAGCGTCCTGTGGCCAAGAGCCGAATGGCGCTCGGGAGTTGAGAGGCGGGGACCACATCGTAGAGCAGCATTTGGCTCGAGGTGTGCCACAGCACACCCGAGCAGCCATGCAGTATCAACAGAGCCATGGCTTGCCACATCTGCAGTGAATCGGTGTAGAAAAAATAGGCCCAAGCCAAAGACGCTGCCATGAACATGGCCATGCCCACTTGGATCAAACGCCTGGGGTCAAAGCGCTCGGCCAAGGCACCCGCGGGCAGCGAAAAAAGTAAAAACGGCAACCAGTGCGAGACCACGGCAAAGCCGCCCAGCACGGCCGAGTGAAACTTCTCCCACATCACCCAGTAGCTGATCACGTGCTCGATGTTGTCGGCCATCATGGCGAGCACAAAGGTTGCCAGCTGCGCTTGAAAACCGCGCGTTTGCAAGGCGGCAAACGATTGGTGTTGCACGGCTTGGGGCGTGGCAGTGCTCGAGGCTGAGCTTGCTGATGGAAGTTGGGGTGGG
>CAIMTJ010000013.1 GCA_903844385.1 uncultured Burkholderiales bacterium | reverse complement strand
GCATTGAACTGCCCAGTCCAGTGATCGGCTTGCGATAGGCTCAAAGGCCACACTTGAGCAGCACCTTCGACACCCAGGGCGCCGAGACGGTGTTGGCTCGCCAGGGTCACGAGTTCGCTCAAGCTCGAGAGCTGAGCGTGTTGGAGCCCCAGAGCTTTGTCCACACCCATGGACCAGATCAAAGACAGTGTGTTGTTCTTGACACTGGCCACTGGCAAGAGAGCCAGCACTTCAGGGCCATCGTCGCCTTGGATGAACCATTGGTGCGCGATGTGTTGGTGGTGGTGTTCGCTCTCGACTCGAGCGCTCAGGGCCATTTGGCCATACGGTTTTTGCGTGAACTCCACCCCCAGGTCTTTGCGGGTTTGGCTAAGGCGCCCTTCTGCTATCAGGGTCAACGGGGTTTGGCGACTCGATGCGGCCTGGAGTGCCTCGGCTTCATTGAGCCACGTCAAGTTGGGCAGACCACGGCTGGCGTTGTAGAGTTCTTGTTCAATGGCCTGTGCAGGCACAATCCAGGCCAGGGGCGAGCCCTTGGTGGGGGACTGGAAGTTGAGCTCTGCGCCTTGGTCCCCCCAGACCTTCAGGCCCAGGAGCGGACAAATCGTGGACGGTGAAGGCCAGCCTTGCACATCATTGAGCCAAGCCTTGGAAGCGGGATTGATGGCGTAGTAGCGGTTGTCTGGGGTGGAGGGCGTGCTCAAGGGGTGAGTTGCACGGGCAGCGGTGATGGCCACCTTCAAGCGCAACTGCGACAAGCCCAAAGCCGCACTCAGGCCCACCGCTCCGTGTCCTTTGATCAAAACGTCGAATGAACTGCTCATAGCTTGCATTGTAGGGCGAAGACGACCGGGGTGGTGTGGACTCGACTGGGGTCGCATTCGTGAACGCGCGTGGGCACGCCAAAGCCAGTCTCGCACCCAAGGGGTGACGCCACCCCGAGTCAAAAAGTCCTGCAACACCTTCACTGAACCCTCGCTGCGCACCAACGCCGAGTGGGTGTTCAATACCCATTCGGGTGGGTCCGAGCTTGGCGTGTGTGCGCTCAAATTACAATGGCGATTGTCAACCTCCTAGCCCCTTGGCTTGGGCGCGAGCCATTGGGGTGCTGTGAGCGATTAACGATGAAGGACCGATATGAGTTTGAAATGTGGCATTGTGGGCTTGCCCAACGTGGGCAAATCCACCCTTTTTAATGCGTTGACCAAAGCGGGTATTGCCGCAGAGAATTATCCGTTTTGCACCATCGAGCCCAATGTGGGCATTGTGGAGGTGCCCGATCCAAGGCTACACAACTTGGCAAAACTCATCGAGCCCGAACGGGTGGTGTGTGCCATTGTCGAGTTTGTTGACATTGCCGGCTTGGTCGCGGGCGCGAGCCAAGGCGAGGGTTTGGGAAACCAGTTCTTGGCCCACATCCGTGAGACCGATGCGATAGTGAATGTGGTGCGATGTTTTGAAGACGACAATGTGATTCACGTAGCGGGCAAAGTCGACCCGATTGCTGACATCGAGGTGATCCAAACCGAGTTGTGCTTGGCCGATTTGTCCACCGTCGAGAAAAGTATCCAGCGCTACACCAAGGCCACCAAATCGGGCACCGACAAAGAGGCCGTGAAGATTTTGGCGGTGTTGCAGCGCTGCCAAGCCGTGCTCAATGAAGCCAAACCAGTTCGTGCCTTGTCCTTGAGTGACGACGAGGCGGTGCTGCTCAAGCCGTTTTGCTTGATCACCGCCAAGCAAGCGATGTTCGTGGCCAATGTGAGCGAGGACGGTTTTGACAACAACCCCTTGTTGGAGAAATTGAAAGCCTATGCCCAAGGTCAAAGCGCGCCAGTGGTGGCGATTTGCGCCAAGATGGAGGCTGAGATGGCCGACATGAGTGATGAGGACCGCTTGATGTTTTTGCAAGAGATGGGGCAAGACGAGCCAGGGCTTAACCGCCTGATTCGCTCTGCCTTTACGCTGTTGGGACTGCAGACTTACTTCACCGCCGGCGTTAAAGAGGTGCGGGCTTGGACCATCCACATCGGTGACACCGCCCCGCAAGCCGCAGGGGTGATTCATGGCGACTTTGAGCGCGGCTTTATCCGTGCGCAAACCATTGCTTACGACGACTTCATCGCCTGCAAAGGTGAGCAAGGCGCCAAGGAGGCTGGGAAAATGCGCTCCGAGGGCAAAGAGTATGTGGTGAAGGATGGCGATGTGATGAACTTTTTGTTCAACGTTTAAACGCCACGCTGGCGGCTTTCATGCCCTGGTGCTCACCACAGACTCAATCCCCACCCCCCGCGCATATTCGGGGGCGGTGAATATTTTGGAGCTGGCGTGAAAGAGCGCTTAGTTTGGATACAATGATGCTATAAATTTAAGCAACTGGGTGTCCAAGGACTGGGCCCTTTTGTCTTTTTCTCCAATGAGAAACGCTTATTTTTTTTACTCGATTGTTTTTTGCAATGCACTTGGGGTTTTGAACACCATGTCTTCGTGGTCTATTTTTGTAAAACTTGATTTCATTGCATGAAAATCGGTCCCTATTCTTTGCCCAACCGCATTTTTGTGGCGCCGATGGCGGGCGTGACCGATCGGCCGTTTCGCGCTTTGTGCCGACAACTGGGGGCAGGCTATGCGGTGAGTGAGATGGTGACCTCCAAGCGAGAGCTCTGGAAGTCACTCAAGACCTCCAGGCGCACCGATCACACGGGAGAAGCGGGTCCCATTGCTGTGCAAATTGCGGGCACCCAGGCCCAGGAAATGGCGCAAGCCGCGCTCTACAACCTGGAGCGTGGCGCGCAAATTATCGACATCAACATGGGCTGTCCAGCCAAAAAGGTGTGTGACCGTTGGGCTGGGTCTGCCCTCATGAGAGATGAGCCACTGGCCATCGAGATCATGCGCGAGGTGGTGCGTGTGTGTGAGCCCCAGGGGGTGCCGGTGACCTTGAAGATGAGAACGGGGTGGTGTGCGCAATCGCTCAACGCGGTGAGTTTGGCCAAAGCGGCCGAGGACTCGGGCATTCAAATGCTCACGGTGCATGGGCGCACGCGCGAGCAGCGCTTTTCGGGCGCTGCCCAGTACGACATCATTCAAGCGGTGAAGGCGGCCGTGTCCATTCCCGTGGTGGCCAATGGGGACATCGATTCTCCGCAAAAAGCCCTCCAAGTTCTCCAATTCACACAGGCCGATGCCGTCATGGTGGGCCGTGCGGCGCAGGGCAGGCCCTGGATTTTTCGTGAAATTGATCACTATTTGACGCACGGTGTGCCCTTGGCGACGCCCCAAGTCTTGGAGGTCAAGGACTGGTTGATGGCACACTTGCTGTCTCATTACGAACTCTATGGCGACGAGATGGGGGTGAGGTCTGCGCGCAAGCACGTGGGCTGGTATATCAAACACTTGAGAGGCGAGCAGGCGTTTCGTCAGGCGTTCAATCGCATCAAGCACCCCCAAGAACAAATGGCCACCTTGACTGATTATTTGGATGAATTGGCCTGTGACACGCCGCATTGGCCCAGTCACGAACCCTATTGTGAGACGGATCGACTTCAATGAGTAAAAAACAAATACAAGACGCTGTGCGCGTGAGCATGGAGAGTTACTTCAAAGATTTGCGGGGGACCGAGCCTGACAATTTGCACGAGATGCTCGTGGGTGTGGTGGAAAAACCATTGCTTGAAATCGTCATGCGCCACGCCCAGGGCAACCAATCCAAGGCGGCCGTGTGGTTGGGCTTGAACCGAAATACCTTGCGAAAGAAATTGGTGCACCACAAGTTGGTGTAAGGCCTTCACGCGTGTGTAATCGCAGGAGCGGCCCATGACGCCGCCTCGCATCCTCCATAAGAGCGGCCCGCATTGATGGGCTTGTCATCCAACCGGTTGGCCTGTCTGGCTAGCCAACCTATGAAGAAAGTCAACCATGCACGCTTTGCTGTCCGTCTCCGATAAAACGGGTCTCATCGAGCTCGCCCAGGTCTTGCACCGTGCGGGAGTCGAGCTCATCTCTACAGGGGGGAGTGCTGCCTTGATTGCCAGCAACGGACTGCCCGTCATCGAGATCGCTGACTGGACCGGCAGCCCCGAGATGCTCGACGGTCGCGTGAAGACCTTGCACCCCAAAGTGCACGCTGGGCTCTTGGCCAGGCAAGACTGGCCTGAGCACGTGAGCACGCTTGAGCGCCATGGCATGAAGGCCATTGATATTTTGGTGGTCAACTTGTATCCCTTTGAGCAAACCGTTGCGCAGCCCGGCTGCACCTTGGAGAGCGCCATCGAGCAAATTGACATCGGCGGCCCGGCCATGGTGAGGTCGGCGGCCAAGAACTGGAGAGATGTCGCGGTGCTCACCGATCCGGCCCAATACCCGGCCTTCATTGAGGAGTTTGTCTTGCACCATCGCGTGAGCCAAGAGAGTAAATTCAAACTCGCGCAGGCCGCCTTTAATCGCATCAGTCAATACGATGGCGCCATCTCCCAGTACCTCTCTGCACAACACTTGGGTGGTGAGGAGGCGGTTTTTCCTGAGCAATGGAATTCGCAGTTTGTGAAGCTTCAAGACCTGCGCTATGGGGAAAATCCTCACCAAAGTGCAGCGTTTTACCGCGATCTGCACCCTCAAGCCGGCACACTCGCCACAGCCCATCAACTGCAAGGCAAGGCCTTGTCTTACAACAACATTGCCGACGCCGATGCCGCTCTCGAGTGTGTCAAGAGTTTCGCAGGCGTGGGCTGCTGTGTGATTGTCAAACACGCCAACCCGTGCGGGGTGGGCTTGCACGAGACGGCCTTGGGGGCCTATCAAAAGGCCTTCAAAACCGATCCGACCTCTGCCTTTGGCGGCATCATTGCCTTTGACCGTGAGGTCGACGTGGCCACCGCTCAATCGCTCGTGCAGCAATTCATGGAGGTCTTGATGGCGCCGTCTTTCACGCCAGAGGCGCTGGCCCTCCTCAGTGGCAAGGCCAACGTGCGAGTCTTGCAAGTGGCGTTGACTGCGCCGCCCAAACTCGCCAACCAACCGCCCGAGCCTTCAAGCCCTGCTGTGCATTGGGACTACAAGCGTGTGGGTGGTGGGATGCTTGTGCAAAGCGCTGATTTGAGTGCGATCGATGAGTCACTCTTCAAAGTGGTCACCCACCGCCAGCCAAGCGCTCAGGAGTACCAAGATTTACTCTTTGCCTGGCGCGTGGCGCAGTTTGTCAAAAGCAATGCCATTGTTTATTGCAAAGACGGTATGACGCTGGGTGTGGGGGCTGGACAGATGAGTCGATTGGACTCAGCGCGCATTGCCAGCATCAAAGCGCAAGCGGCCCAGCTCTCCTTAGAGGGCTCGGTGGTGGCGAGTGACGCCTTCTTTCCCTTCAGAGACGGGTTGGATGTGTTGATTCGAGCCGGTGCACGGGCTGTCATTCAACCCGGGGGCTCCATGCGTGACGCCGAAGTGATCGATGCGGCCAATGAGCAAAACGTGGCGATGGTGTTCACCCAAGTCAGGCACTTCCGGCATTGACGGGTGCTGTGAAACGCAGGCCTTGAGTTTTCAGTCTCCCGGCCCCACAAAGCCATCTCCTCGAAGCTTTGCGCCCACTCAGGCCAGGGTTTTGAACACCTTCTTGGCCGCTTCCAAAGTGGCATCAATGTCGCTCATGGAGTGTGCGCCGCTCACAAAGCCCGCTTCATAAAGGGCGGGGGCAAAGTAAATACCCTGATCGAGCATGCCATGAAACAAGCGGTTAAAGCGTTGGCTGTCGCTTTTCATGACCTCGGTGTAGTTGGTGGGCAACTCAGGCAACAAGAAAAAGCCAA
This sequence comes from uncultured Burkholderiales bacterium, assembly GCA_903844385.1. Lineage (GTDB taxonomy): Bacteria > Pseudomonadota > Gammaproteobacteria > Burkholderiales > Burkholderiaceae_C > Limnohabitans. The sequence continues at coordinate 13,380 of CAIMTJ010000013.1, read as the reverse complement.
ACATGCCACCCTCACTGTCTGCGCAAAAGGGCACACCCGCTTGGGCGGCCACATCACTCAAGCCTTTGACCAAGCTTTCCGTGGTTTGTGTGAGCGAGGTGAAAAAACCAGGCTTGGAGATCGCTTTGAGGGTGGCCAAGCCACAGGCCGTGGCGACTGGGTTGCCGCTCAAGGTGCCGGCTTGGTAGACCGGGCCCACGGGAGCCAACTGTTCCATCACCGCGCGTTTGCCACCAAAGGCGGCGAGTGGCATGCCGCCCCCAATCACCTTGCCCATCACTGTGATGTCGGGCTCAAAACCCGGCAAGGCGGCTTGGTAGAGACTTTGGGCACTCCCAAGCGCCACCCGGCAGCCGCTCATGACCTCATCAAACACCAGCAAGGCGCCATGGTGAGTGCACAACTCACGACAGCGCTTCATGAACTCCAGCGATGCGCGCACAAAGTTCATGTTGCCAGCGATGGGCTCGATCATCACGCAGGCAATCTCTGGGCCGTGGTCTTCAAAGGCTTTCTCTAAGGCATCCACCGAGTTGTACTCGAGCACCAAGGTGTCTTTCACCACCTCAGGCGGCACGCCAGCACTCGTTGGGTTGCCAAAGGTGGCAAGGCCCGAGCCGGCTTTGACCAGCAAGGCGTCGGCGTGTCCGTGGTAGCAGCCTTCAAACTTGATGAATTTGTTGCGCCCGGTAGCACCTCTGGCCAGTCGAATGGCCGACATGGCCGCCTCGGTGCCCGAGCTCACGAGCCTCACCATCTCCATGGACGGGGTCAAGTGAATTAAAAATTCCACCAGTTCCACCTCACGCTGGGTGGGCGCTCCAAAGGAAAAGCCTTGTAGGGACGCGTCTTGAACCGCTTTGAGCACATCGGGGTGTGAGTGGCCCAAAATCATCGGGCCCCAGGAGCCGATGTAGTCGATAAAGCGCACACCGTTGGCATCCCAGAAATGCGAGCCACTCGCGCGGGTGATGAATTTGGGGGTGCCCCCCACTGCCTTGAAGGCGCGAACGGGTGAGTTCACGCCGCCAGGAATCACTTGGCGGGCTCGGTCAAACAAAGTTTGGTTGTTGTCACTCATGGTGGTCAGAGAAATAAAAAAATGGAGTCAATGCTTGATTCAATGCTTGATGTCTTGGCCTGGAAATGAGAAGTCCAGTGCACTGGTTTTGATCTGAGGTGCGTCTGGGTTCAAGTCGTCTTCTTCGTTGTGCGCCCAAAAAAGTCGATCCGCCACCACGTGGCCCATGCCGGGTCGAAAGCCCGCGTCCAAAGCGCGGTCCAAATAACCCAGGCTCTCACGTGCGGCGGTCTCCAAATCGGCGCCAGCGGCAATGAGGGCCGCAAGAGACGCGCTCAAGGTGTCCCCCGCGCCAGAAAACACGGCTTCAAAACGCTCGAATTTTTCGTTGAGCAGCGTGGTGTTGGGCGAGGCGAGGACGTTGTCAATGAACTGATCGGGCAGCTGCATGCCGCTCACGAGCACATAGGGCGTACCCATCTCAAAGGCGGCGCGCGCAATGTCTCTGGCACTGGGGGCTTTGTCGCTTGACCAGTCCGGCAGCAACCAACGCCACAAGGTGTTGTGGTTGCCCACGAGCACCGTGCATTGGGGCAAGATCAATTCTTTGAACGCATCCAAGTAGGCATCAATTTGGTCCTCGTTCCACCACGACAAATTGGGCATGTAAGCCACCACGGGCACCTGGGCATAGTCTGTGCACACTTCGGCCACCACACTCACATTCTCGGTGCTGCCGCAAAACCCGATTTTGATGGATTGAACGCTGATGTCTTCAAGGACCGCACGCGCTTGCTCGGCCACGGCCTCTTCGTCAAATGCCACGTGGTCAAAGATCTCGGCCGTGTCGCGCATATAGGCACCCATCACAATGGGCAAGGCGTGGGCGCCCACGGACGAGACGGTCAAAATGTCTGCACTCAAGCCACCCGAGCCCGAGGGGTCGCTGGCATTGAAAACCAACACGCATGCGGGCGTGTCTTCTTGGGGCTCTTCGGTGGGGGCGTCGTGTTCTTGGGTCATGGGATGAGGGCTACAATGGCTTCATTCTATGCCACTGGCGTGGCAGGCCTTAGAAGCTTGAAGTGGCAAGGTGAATGCGACCGCCTTGCCAAGCTTTTGGTGCTCCTCATGCTCAAGCATGGTGTCCTTTTTTAGCCCCTCCAACCAGAGACAACGACCATGACTGCCCCAGCCCCGACCCAATGGATGTGTTTGATTTGTGGCTGGATTTATGATGCCACCTTGGGCTGTCCCGAACACGGCATCGCCCCAGGCACGGCTTGGGACGATGTGCCCATGAATTGGACTTGCCCCGAGTGCGGCGCTCGTAAAGAAGACTTTGAAATGGTGCCGCTTTAAGCGTGAGCCCCAAGGCAAGTCCAATCATTGAATTTTTTGGCTTTTCACCACGCCATAGCGCCACAAGGTCTTGTTGCGAGCGCTCGCGTGATCGACGATGGGCAAGGGATAGTCTTTGCCCAGCATTGAGGTGCTGGGGCCCCCTTTCTTTTGTGCATAGATCCATGGCGCGTGCAAGGCCTCATCGGGCCAGTCGGCGAGTTCAGGCACATAGCGGCGAATGAATTTGCCTTGGGGGTCAAATTTCTCGCTTTGAGTGATGGGGTTGAAGATGCGAAAGTAAGGCTGTGCATCACAGCCACTCGAGCTCGCCCACTGCCAGCCACCGTTGTTGGCGGCCAGATCAAAGTCGTTCAAATGCTGGGCGAAATAGGCCTCGCCTCGGCGCCAATCAAGCCCCAAGTCTTTCACCAAAAATGAGGCCGTGACCATGCGCAAGCGGTTGTGCATATAGCCCGTTTGATTGAGTTGACGCATGGCCGCGTCCACCAAGGGGTAACCCGTTTGGCCCGCGCACCAAGCGGCCAAGAGTTGGTTGGCGTCTTCCCCGGTTTCCCATTCGATGCGGTCGTAGTCGGGCTTGAAGGCCTGGGTCACCACCCGTGGGTGGTGGTGCATGATCTGGTGGTAAAAGTCCCGCCAGATGAGCTCACTGAGCCACACCGCTGAGCCCTCACAGTCGCCCAAGCTTTGGGCATGGGCGTGCCTGACCAACTCCCGGATGGACAAGGTGCCAAAGCGCAAGTGAACACTGAGGTAGCTCGCTCCTTTGATGGCTGGGTAGTCGCGTGCCGCTTTGTAGTTGGCCATTCGCTCTTGAAAGTCCAGCCACAACTTTTGGGCGCCAGCAGGGCCGGCTTGGAGCCCCAAACTCGCCCAATTGGTGGCTTCAAAACCGATGTCCTTGAGGCCCGGTAGGGCAGGCGCTGAGGTTGGAAGCGGCGCCCAGCGCTCAGGGTGGGCGCTTGAGCCTTGGTCCTGGGCGTCGGTGGGGGTGAAGCGTTTGAGCCAGGCATTTTTATAGGGCGTGAAGACCATGAAGGGCGACCCCGATAGGCTCAAGACCTCGCTCCTTTCAAAAATCACATGGTCTTTGAAGGTGTGAAATGCAATGCCCTCCAGCGCCAAGGCGTCTCGCACGTTCGCGTCGCGCGCGAGGCTATAGGGCTCATCGTCGTGGTTGGCGTAGACCGCCTGAACGCGCAAGGCCCGCGCCCACTTGACAACGCTCTCGAGCGCGTTGGCGTGCTCCACCATCAGGCCTGCCCCTGGGGTGGGGGAGGTGCTGCGGATGTCGTGGTCAAGAGCCGCCAAGCTCTCGACAATGAACTCAACGCGACGATCGGCTCGGGGCAGAGGCGCCAAAATGGCTCGATCCAAGACAAACAAGCCGTGCACGTGTTGGCATTGCGCCATGGCCTGGGCCAAGGCCCGGTTGTCTTGCAGCCTCAAGTCGCGCCTGAACCACATCAAGCCGCTTTGCAATGGGGGAGGGGATGAATTTGCCAAAAGAGACCTTTGCTAAAATGCTGGCATGACTACACCAGACTCACTTGACATGCCCATCAATTTGACGCATCACTTTTTGATTGCCATGCCCAGTTTGATGGATGATACCTTCTCCAAAAGCGTGGTCTACATGTGCGAGCACAGTGAGCGCGGTGCGCTGGGACTGGTGATCAACAAACCCAGCGCCATGAGCATGAAGGCCTTGTTTGAGAAAGTTGATTTGCCCCTGGGGCGCGAAGATTTGAGCGCAACGCCGGTGTTTCAAGGCGGGCCCGTCCACACGGAGCGTGGCTTTGTGTTGCACGAAGCCTTGCGCTCCCACAGCGTGGTGGGTCCAAGCGACCCCTCGCCCTCGAGCCCGAGCTCACCTTTGGGTGAGCCTGGTGAGCCTGGTGAGCCTGGCAGCGCTCAAGCCGCCCCCTCGCTCAGTGCCGATGAACCCGACGACTCGCCACTGGAGTCGTCCATTTACGCGAGCACCCTCACCATTCCTGGCGGGCTCGAGATGACCACCTCGCGCGATGTGCTCGAGGCCTTGTCCACCGGTGCTGGCCCCAAGCGGGTGTTGATATCGCTCGGTTATGCGGCGTGGGCACAAGGGCAGCTCGAGTCGGAGATTGCCGAGAACTCATGGCTCACGGTGGATGCCGACCCAGCGGTGATTTTTGACACCCCGATTGAGAAGCGCTACGACAAGGCGCTCTCGCTCTTGGGGCTGGAGTCTTGGATGATTTCTCCTGGGGCGGGCCATGCTTAGCGCGGTGCACACCACCCAGAAAGCGCACCGTGTCTGACCTCGGGGCTGCCCCCAAGACGCTGCCCGACGCGCGAGCGCGTGGTGTTCAAGGCAGTGCTCAGGCGTGGTCTGATGAGAGCAGTTTTTTGGCATTGGACTTGGGTCGAAAATCCTCCGGTGTGGCCTACGGCAGTTTGCGCCTGGCCAGCCCCCAAGCGGTGGGGGTGGTCAAGCACAGGGTGGGTTTTGCGCTCGAGCCCTTTGCCGCCTTCGTCAAGGAGTGGTCCCCCACGGCCCTGGTGGTGGGGGTGCCCTATCACCCTGACGGGCAAGCGCACGAGAACACCCGCTTTGCCAAGCGCGTCGCGCGTCAACTGCGCGAGCGCTTTGGACTGGCGGTCTTGGAGGTTGATGAGCGCTACAGCACCACAGAGGCGCTGCGTGATGGTGCAAAGCCGCACAACGTGGATGCGCTGTCGGCTTGTGTCATACTGAATCAGTTTTTTGAACAATTGCGTCAAGACGCCGCGCGCTTGAGCATCGATGCGGCGCTCGAGCCCGAGACTGCCAGTTCTGTTGCCCCGCCCAGCGCACCGCTGTCCACCAGTCCTGGCCGTTCGTCCAGTTTTTTAAGTCACGAAAGCTAGCACCATGTCCACTGGCCCTTTGTCCTTGAATGCCGAGGCGCTTTACCTCGATTTGAAAGAAGGCGTGAGGGCACTCCTCACCGAGAGCACCCATTTGGTTGGGATCACCTCGGGTGGCGCGTGGCTGGCCGAGCGGCTACAAGTGGACCTCGCGCTCTTGCGCGAATGTGGGGTGATCACGTCTTCCCTGCACCGAGACGATTACGAGGAGCGGGGACTCTCAGCGGGCGTGGCCACTGTGTTGCCCTTCGAGGTCGATGGTGCTGATCTTTTGCTCATTGACGATGTGCTCTTTACGGGCCGCACCATCCGCGCTGTGCTCAATGAGCTCTATGACTATGGTCGACCGGCTCGGGTGCGCCTGGCCGTGTTGGTGGACCGCGCTGGACGCGAGTTGCCCATCCAAGCCGACTTTGCCGCGGCGCGCTTGAGTTTGGCCAAGACCCAAACCTTGGCGCTGGCGCGGGACGCCGATTTGGCGTTTCACTTTTCATTGGAGAACTGATTTGCTGTATAAACGCAATCCGCAACTCAATGCCCACGGCGAACTCATCCATTTGCTATCGACCGAGGGCTTGGGCAAAGACATCTTGACCCATGTGCTCGATACGGCCAAACGCTTTGTCGCGGTGAGTGATCGGGAGGTGAAGAAAGTCCCACTCCTTCGAGGCAAGAGTGTTTTTAATCTTTTTTTTGAAAACAGCACCCGCACCCGCACCACGTTTGAGATTGCCGCCAAGAGACTGAGCGCCGATGTGATCAATTTGGACATCGGCAAGTCTTCCACCGCCAAGGGTGAGTCGCTCTTGGACACCATCTCCAACTTGAGCGCCATGGCGGCCGATATTTTTGTGGTGAGGCACTCCGAGTCAGGGGCTCCTTACCTCATTGCCCAACATGTGGCCCCCCATGTGCACGTGATCAACGCGGGTGACGGCCGTCATGCCCACCCCACGCAAGGTCTGTTGGACATGTTCACCATTCGGCACTACAAGGGGGACTTCACCCAACTGCGTGTTGCCATTGTGGGCGATGTGCTGCACTCGCGGGTGGCCCGCTCGGACATCCACGCTTTGAGTGCGCTGGGCTGTCCCGATGTTCGGGTGGTGGGCCCCAAAACCTTGGTGCCCGAAGACTTGCGCCACCTCGGTGTGCGCGTCTTTCACGATCTGCGTGAGGGCATTCAAGACTGCGATGTGGTCATTGCGCTCAGGCTTCAAAACGAACGCATGAGTGGCGCTTTGCTGCCCTCGAGCCACGAGTACTTCAAGGCCTTTGGCTTGACGCCCGAGCGGCTTGAAGCGGCCAGTCCCAACGCCATCGTCATGCATCCAGGCCCCATCAACCGCGGGGTCGAGATCGACTCCGCCGTGGCCGACGGCGCGCAAAGCGTCATCTTGCCTCAGGTGACCTTTGGCATTGCCGTTCGCATGGCGGTGATGTCCATTGTGGCGGGCAATGAAGGCCAGGCTTAAGAGAAAGAATCAGCGCATGAACACCACCGTCATCACCAACGCCCGTGTCATTGACCCCCACAGTGGTCTTGATAACATTGCCGATGTGGCCATCCAAGGCGCACACATCGTCCATCTCGGTGATATACCCGCCGAGTGGTTGGCCACCCATCACCCAGGCGCGAGCATCAACGCGCAGGGCTTGTGGCTGCTCCCAGGCTTGGTTGACTTGAGCGCTCGCGTGAAAGAGCCCGGCTTTGAGCACGAGGGCATGCTCGCGTCTGAGCTTCGCGCAGCCGTCGCCGGTGGCGTCACGAGCTTGGTGTGCCCCCCCGACAGCGAGCCCGTTCTTGACGAGCCTGGCTTGGTGGAGATGCTTCGCCACCGGGCCCATCAATTGAAGCTGGCCAAGCTCTTTCCATTGGGCGCGCTCACCAAAGGGCTCCTGGGCGAGACTTTGACCGAAATGGGAGCCCTCACCCAAGCCGGCTGTGTGGGCTTTGGTCAAGCCGAGGTGTGTTTGAAAGACACCCATGTGCTGCAGCGAGCCCTCACCTATGCCAGCACGTTTGGCTTCCAAGTGCACCTTCACCCCCAAGACCCCTATTTGAGCCGAGGCGTCGCGGCGAGTGGGCCCTTGGCGTTGCGCATGGGGCTCTCCAGCGTGCCGGTGGCCTCCGAGACCATCGCCATTGAGACGGTGCTCGCCTTGATGAGAAGTTCGGGCGCACGCGTGCACCTCTCGCGCTTGTCCTCAAGTGCGGGCGTGGCCTTGGTGCGGCGTGCCAAGGAGGAGGGCTTGCCACTCACGTGCGATGTGAGCATGAACTCCTTGCACTTGAGCGAGGTGGACATGGGCTACTTTGATTCGCGCGCCAGACTCATCCCGCCACTGCGCCAAGCGCGTGACCGCGACGCCTTGCGTGAGGCCTTGGCCAGTGGGGTGATCGATGCCTTGGTCTCGGACCACAACCCCGTTGCTGGGGATATGAAGGTCTTGCCCTTTGCCCAGGCCGAGCCCGGGGCGAGTGGCATCGAGTTGCTGTTGAGTTTGACTTGCAAATGGATCTTGGAGATGGGGCTCGAGGTCGTGCAGGGACTGCGCGTGGTGACGGCCAATCCAGGGGGGATTTTGTCGCAAGGTCTTGTTAAGCCCCATGCCCATCTCGATGCGCCAACCCTTGGGCGATTGTGTGTGGGTGGCCAAGCCGATTTTTGTTTGTTCGATCCCCACGAGGTCTGGCGTGTGGATGCACACTCGCTCTTGAGCCAAGGCAAACACACGCCATTTGATTTCGAGATGAATGGCTCGGCCATGATGGGGCGGGTCAAATCCACTTGGGTCGAGGGCGTTCAGGTGTTTGCCAGGGGCTGATATGACGCTCCCCTTTGGGCTGGAGTCGAGTCGACTCCTCAAGTTGATCCGACTGCTGGCCTTGCTGGCCGTGGGCTATGTGCAAGTTCGCTGGCAGTGGGAGCGCTTGAATGCGCTCGAGCGCGAGCAAGCGGTGCAGCACTGGGCGCGTCGGGCCTTGAGAGTCTTTGGTGTGGACCTCGAAGTGCAAGGGCCACTCACTTCGGTGGGTCCTTTGTTGATGGTCTCCAATCACTTGTCTTGGTTGGATATTTTGGTGTACTTGGGGTTGAGCCCGGTGCGCTTTGTCTCCAAGTCCGAGGTGTCCGTTTGGCCCTTGGTGGGCCGCTATGCACAGGCTTGTCGCACGCTTTTCATTGAAAGGCGCTCGCGCCGGGATGTCAGCCGGATGGTGAACTTACTCGCGCAGTCCTTGATAGCGGGCGACTTGGTGATGATTTTTCCGGAAGGCACCACGAGCCTAGGGGATGCGGTGTTGCCCTTTCATGCCAATTTGCTCCAAGCGGCCCTTCAAAGTGGCGCGCCAGTCCAAGCCTTGGCCTTGAGCTATCGCCTCAAGCGAGCACGCGCGCTCACCACCACGCCTTGCTTTGTGGGGGATCAGACCTTGGTGGCATCCATTTGGGCGATCTTGGGGCTCGAGCCCATGGTTGCACAGATCAGCTGCGCGGCGTTGGTCCCAGCCGAGTCACTGGGCCGTGAGCGAAGAGCCTTGGCGAGCGCCTTGCATGAAGAGGTTGCACGGTTGCACTCAGCGTTGATCACCCGCGCTTGAGGTTTTTTCTCTTCTTGGCAGCCATCTAGGCCAGCAAGTTTTGCCACATCCCTTGTGCCCACTGCTTGGCCGCCAGTCCTTGCGCCACACTGGGTGCGGGGGACGCTGGGTTGCTGCCCGGGATCAATTGGTAGGTCTTGGCCGCTGGGTCATAGTGGTGCAAGGACTCCAGATGCAGTGCTTCTTGCTCGCCCAAAAAACTGTAGCAAAAGTTGCTCAGTTGGGCGTGCGTGTCGGGTGCTTGGTTGTTGAGAATCGACAGCAAAGCTCGGGCCAAGACTTGGCCTTGTGCGTGGGCCATGTGGCCGGATTTGGGCATCAAGGCGGCGCCTTGGATGGCGTCGCCCAAAATGTGGACGTCGGGCTGAACACGGCTCTCAAAGTCCAAGAAATTAACCTCACACCATTTGTCATTCACGTTGGCCATCCCTCCCTCGCGCGCGATGCGTTGCGCGCGCATCGAGGGCAGCACATTGGCCACTTGGACCGTCAAGTCGTCTTGCACTTCAAAACTCAAGGTGAGGCTGTGCGCATCGACACCCGTCACCAAGTGATCGGGTCGGTACTCGATGGTGCGGGGATAGTGCTCGGCCCAGTAGCGCTTGAACAAGATGGCGTTCGATTGGATATCGGGGTTGGCGTCGAGCACCAAAACGCGCGAGAGCGGTTTGTTCTTGGAGAAATAGTGCGCCACTTGGCTCGCGCGCTCGTAGGGTCCTGGGGGGCATTTGTAGGGGGATGTGGGGATGCAAATGGCAAAGGTGCCGCCATTGGGCATGTCTTGGAGCTGGCGCTGCAAAATGGGCAGCTCGGCGTCATGGCCCCAGGCCTGGACGATTCGCGACGTCTCAAGCGCCCCCTCCAGGCCCTCGACCGCACCGAGCATGAGCTCAATACCGGGGCACAGCACCAATTTGTCATAAGGCACTTGGGCGCCTTGGGCCAAGCCCACGATCTTTCGAGTGGTGTTCACCCCCAGTGCCCGGTCTTGAATCCATTCAATGCCGTGGCGCTTCACCCAGGGTGCCAGGGGTTGGGTGAAGGCGGCGTAGGGCTCTGAGCCGCCCAAGACCAAGTTGGAGAGGGCCAACATCAAGAAGTTCGCTTGGGGCTCGATCAAGGTAACGCGCAGCGCACCTTGGGAGAGCACGCGCAAAGTCTTGGCCACCGCGCACCCGGCAAAGCCCGCGCCGACCACCACCACGTGGGCTTTGGACAAGCCGGGGCTGAGCTGAGCGCCAGAGGCGACGGGCGTGGCCAGCTCCAAGGCGCCCATCAGACCCGCTGTGCCCTTGAGACTTCGAAGACCGATCATGGACAGGCTCGCCATCGCTTGGTTGAATTCTCGTTTGTTCATGCGGTCACTGGTGCTCATGGTTGAGGTCGACGGGACTGATCGTTGGGGTGGGTGAGTCATCATATCGCCAATGTGCCCGACTCCACACCGAGAGCCCCTCACGTTTTGCGGCCTGTGCTCCAGTGGGATAATAGAGCCTCAATGCAATGGGCGAAGCCAAGCCCCTGGATGGGAAACAATCATGAACAAACGCAGACAAGCCTTGAAAACAGGGCTGGCTTTGGGGGCGGCGGGGACGCTGGCGTCCTTGGCCTGCCCACCCGCGCTGGCCTATGACAAAGCCGCCTTTGAAGCCAAGAGCTGGCAAGACGCGCTCAAAGCCCTTGGGGTGGGCACGCCCAAAGAGAGCACTGAGGTGGTGTTTTTGGCGCCCGATATTGCTGAAAATGGCGCGGTGGTGCCCGTGAGCGCATCGTGTGCACTCCCAGGCATCAAGCGCATCATCTTTTTGGTGGAAAAAAATCCCGCCCCCCTGGTCGCCGTCTTCAACGTGAGCGACGATGTGCTGGCCAACTTTTCGGCTCGCTGCAAAATGGGGCAGACCTCCATGGTGTATGCCGTCGCAGTGGGTGCAGATGCGCAGGCCTGGATGGCCAAAAAGGAAGTGAAAGTCACGCTCGGGGGCTGCGGTGGTTGAGCGTTCCCCGTCTTTGAGTTCGAGTGGTTTACAACGTTTTTCAGGAGCCTCGTCATGACAGAACCCATGCGCATCAAAGCACAAAGCGGTGCAGGACAAACCACGGTGAGAATATTGATGAACCACGAGATGGAGTCGGGCCAACGCAAAGACGCCAGCGGCAAGACCATCCCCGCTTGGCACATCCAAGAGGTGAGCGCGTTTTGGAACGGCAAAGTCGTGATGACAGCGCAGTGGGGGCCTGGCGTGTCCAAAAATCCCTACCTTCAGTTTTTCATCAAAGGCGGCAAGCCGGGCGACAAAATCGCTGTGACCTGGACCGATACCAAAGGCGAGAGTCGCAGCGATGAGGCCGTGGTGAGTTGAGGCCCGTGTGGGCTTGGCGTCTTGGGCCAGGAGGGTTCATGCGCTTGCGACTCGGTGTTGGGGCTCTCTTGTTGATCTGGTTGCTCTTGGGCCACCTCTCGGCACAGGCCCAGTTTCGCAAAACCCCCTGGCCCAAGCGCGCCCCCACCCCAGCGCTTGACTTCTTGGCAACACCTTCCACCCCCCCCACACCCTCCAAACCTTTGGTACCCGCACCCCGCGGTGTGCCCATCTTGCTCAACTTTTGGGCCACCTGGTGTGAGCCTTGCAAGCAAGAAATGCCATCCCTGGATGTTTTGGCCGATTGGCAAGGGGCGGATCGTTTGAGGGTGGTGGCGGTGGATGTGCGCGAGAGCAGTGGGCGCGCTGAGCGATTCATGGCCGATAGAAACTTGCACCTGCACGTGCTCCAAGACCCCGATGCGCTGATTGCCAAACGCTTTGGGGTGAGCCTTTACCCCACCACCCTATTGATCGATGCCAGGGGGCGTGCGCGCTGGAAAATCGAAGGGCCGGTCGACTGGAGCAGCGCAGAGGCACAGGGCTGGATTGACACGCTGGACGTGCCTTGATGATCTTGAGTGCTCACAATGCCTAAAGTGACTTGAACTTAATCAAGGATAATGTCAGTTGATTGGCGCGCTCTTGCGTCAACGGCCCGCCTTCGGGGCATTGAGTTGGGGCACAGGGTTGTTTGAACACCCTCGCTTTCACCTCTCCCATGTGCCGACGGGTCTCTCGTTAAAAATCTTTGGAGTAGTTCATGATCCAACAGCGTCGAGCATTGCTCAAACACGCCATTCAAGGGGGCGTCTTGGGCGCTTTGAGCACCAGCGGTCTTGCAGGCTTTGCCCAAGTCCTTGCGCCCTTGCCAAGCTCTTCAGCCTCGAGCACAGACGCTCGGGTCTTTGCGCCCGCGCTCTCTGATTGGCGCACCTTTGAGGTGACCACCCGGGTGGACATCCAAGACCTGCGGGGCGCGATACGGGTGTGGTTGCCCCTGCCCAGTCTTCAAACACCCTGGCAAGAGACGATGGCTCACCAGTACCAAAGCAACGGCCAAAGTGTGATCCAAAGTGCCATGCATGAAGGCGCGCAAATCTTGTGCACCACCTTTGCGGCCTCTGAGACTCAGCCCTTTGTGGAGGTCACGAGTCGCGTGAGGACCAAAAACCGCCAGACCCAGTGGAAAGCGTTGACACACGAGGGGCAGCCAGTGCGCACTGGCGCGTTCACCCCCGAGGCCTCCTCCACCTTGGCTTACTACACCCGCGCCACGCGCTGGTTGCCCACCGACGGTATTGTGAAGACAACCGCACTTGAAGCCACCCGTGGCTCGCACAGCGCAGAAGAAAAAGTCAGGGCCCTCTACGACTGGGTGGTCAAAAACACTTACCGCGAGCCCAAGGTACTGGGGTGCGGCGAGGGCGACATCAAGACCATGTTGGAAACGGGCAACTTGGGGGGCAAATGCGCCGACATCAATGCCGTGTTTGTGGGGCTGTGTCGCTCGCTGGGGCTGCCCGCGCGCGATGTCTATGGCTTGCGCTTGGTGCCGTCTCGCTTCAGCTACAAAGAGCTCTCGGGCAACCCGGCCAATCTGAGTGGCGCCCAACACTGCCGCAGCGAAGTCTATTTGCCCGCTCGAGGCTGGGTGGCCATGGATCCGGCCGATGTGGCCAAAGTCATGCGCCAAGAAACGCCCACGTGGATCAAAGAGCTCCATCACCCCGTGGTCCAACCCGTCTATGCGTCGCTCTTTGGGGGCTGGGAGGGCAACTGGTTGGGCTACAACACCACCCACGATGTGGCGCTAGCGGGCAGCCGCGAAAAAACCGCCTTGCCGTTTTTAATGTACCCCGTTGCTGAAAACGAGTTGGGACGCTTGGACTCGTATGCGCCGGATAAGTTCAAGTACAAAATCACCGCTCGAGAAATGCTCAGCTGAGTGAGTGCGGCGGTGGGCTTTGTCGCAAGGGCGTAGTCGAGCGCCTTGATCGAGGCCGTGTTGGGGCTTGGAGGACAGTTGCTCCAGGAGCTCAAGGGCTCAAGCGCTCAAGAGAGCAAAGGCCCATGGTCCAAGTCCCCCGCTCAGAACGCACGTCTGGGTGGTCTCCCCGGCAGGAATCGAACCTGCATTT
>CAIMTJ010000012.1 GCA_903844385.1 uncultured Burkholderiales bacterium | reverse complement strand
CATGCGGTAACCAACCCGCGAATATGAGACTGATCAACCGTCGTATTGAGTCTGCTCTGCTCTTAGTCCATTTAAAATCAGAGAAAGTAAAACCCATTTAATCGGTGGGGTTGACAGGTCAATACATATGAGTCAGTCGTCACCAAGCGAACCTTGGACATGGTATTCAATAATTTGTTAAGTATGTCGCACTCAAAATTGAATTGGTCGCTACGCTGGCTTAATCAAGCCTCAATCCTAACAACTTCAGCTTGGATATTTTGTATCAGCATGGGATTTGAAAAGCGCACTGGATGTTCCGACTGAGAGCGCCAAATGGGCATTGGCTGAGTTTTGATTTCAGTGTCCATTAAGACTTTATAAACTAGGTCTGCCATGGAAACTTTGGCATTTAGGAATTCGACACGCCAGCAATCCTTCATAATCATAGACTGCGTCCTTTAATGTCGCAATGGATTTGTCATGCTAATTTTTACGAACTCTTTTAAAAGATTCTCTTTGTGTATTTACTTGCAAGAGATGTATTAAATAAAGTTGGATTGTGGACACATTGATCAAAAAGCAAAAGGTTTTTTATGATCAAAAAATTCATTTCGAAGCTCGGCGATGCAAAGTAATTTGAAGCGTTTTGATTCTGACATCCATGATCATCATCAATTTTTCATTGTGAAAGTATTGATCCAACTCAGTCTCAATTAAGCAATGTTTTAAAAGTCACAGAATGTTTCTTTAAAAGCAAAGGCACATAACAACTAATTAGTACTTAAATACTCACCAAACAGATATATCAATTGTTTTCCCGCAAATTACATCAAAAAGAATTACAATAATTACGGTTTTGATCCAATACTATTCATTTAATTTTGACAAAGGTGATCTAAAAATGGCAACGTATCCAATTGTTCAAGATACCACGATTAACAATAATCTTGTTGCTCGAACAGAGCCATCGAGAGCGAACGACAAAAGCACCAACATCCACATTGGTGAAGGCGTGTCTATTACAGGATCAATCACATTGTCTGGTCATGCCACTGTTAATGGAACAGTCGATGGTGAGTTACGGGCTGGCAGTCTAGAGATTGGACGCACAGGCCAAGTCACCGGAAAGATTTTTGCCAATAGCATCAGCGTCTCAGGCATCTTAAAAGACGAAATTCATTGCCGTGAGCATTTCCAAATCAATGCTTCAGGTCAAGTGACTGGTAATCTCGAGTACTCAGAAATTGAGATTGAGCGTGGCGGTAAATTTATTGGTGATATGAAAGAGATCAAGAAATAAAGCCACATCTACAATTTTGAAATTAAGTTGAACCGCCTGAGCCCTAGAGTAAACGCAACTCTTCGCTCACGCGGTCAAATACGGTGTCCCACTTACCCAAGCGAGCTTGCCTCAATAGCTTAGTGTTTGGATACCATAAGCATTGCTCCCCATCATCAAACCATCGCCAGTCAGCATTGAATGGCAGCATCACGCAGGTTCTTTTGCCGATTGCTCCAGCAAAGTGAACAGTCGAATTGTCAATCGACAACACCAAATCACACGCTTGAATTAGAGATAGTAAAGCATCAATATCGTCAAAATTATTGATTGTATCGACGCGTTGAATTTCAATACCGAATTTTTGTTGAATGCCAATGATTTCTTCTTTGACATCACCATATTGAAGACTGACAAAATCAACGAAGGAGTCTTTGATATTCTCAAAGAGTTGCTCCAGTCGAATTGAACGATCCTTTCCTGTGATATGACTTTTTGTAGTCCAACTGATTCCCACCAATGGTTTTGACTTTTTAAGCTTCGCTCGCCAATGATCAGAGACACTGAAATTGGCATGAAGGTATTGTTGGCGACGAGTCTTAAAGACGTCTTCAGTTCCAAAAAGATATTGTGGCAAACTGCCAATGGGTAAATGACGATCATAGGTGGCTTCATCCAAATGCTCGTCGTTGGAATAAAAGGCCAGGTCAGGAAAAGAGCGGCGATAAACGTCTAAGCTTCGAGCATCGACCTTCACCAGTACACTTGATGAGAGCATTTTGACTTGCTTTAAAAAGGCAGCAAACATGAACTCGGTTCCTATCCCTTGCTCTGTCCATATGAGCAGGCGCTTATCTTCATCCCCTCTTTGCCATAAGGGACGCGCTGTTTTTAAAAGCGCAGTTTTAAATTCAGCACCTCTCCACCGGTATTCATAAGCAGACCAACCCTGAACAAAGCTCTTCATCTGAAGCAACAACAAAGCTCGATTCCAATGCACCGAATCCAAACCAGGTTCTAGTTCAAGGGCGTGGTCATAATTGTGCAAAGCCAGATTTAATTCACCCATCTCGACCAATACATTGGCTTTATTAACATACGCCATTGCAAATAAAGGGTCAAGTGAAATGGCATCATTGATACAAGTCAATGCTGATTCATGCAGACTCAAATGACGCAAGACAATACACTGCTGATTGAGAGACATTAAATGATCAGGTTGGAGCACCAAAGCTTTCTGAATTTCCAATCTGGCTGCAAGGTAATTTTGCAACTTACAAAAAATAATTGACCGATTTAAGTAACTCTCTAAATTTCGCTCATCCAGTTGTAAAACTTCTGCATAAGCTCCTAAAGCACTTGAATATTCCTTTTCTTTTTCCAATAAAACAGCTTTATTGAAGATTGCTTCTTTGTAATTACTCTGAAAATGAATAGCAAGATCATAGCTTTTAAAAGAAAGCTCAACTTGATTCAACTCCTTGTAGGTATTGGCCAAGTTAAAGTGAAGTAGCCCCGAATCTTGTTTAAGATTCAGAGCAGAAAGATAATGATTCAAAGCACTTTCGTAATTTTGATTCAACTCAGCAATTGTTCCAAGATTAACATGTGCTTGAAAAAATTCAGGTTTAATACGAATGCAATTCAAGTAACTCGCTCTTGCACCTTCAAAATCAAAAATATGTTGAAGTGAAATACCTTTGTTATAGTGAGCATCGACAAAATTTGGATTGAGTTCAATAGCCCTGTCGAAACTTTCAATAGCAGACCTGTATAGTTTTAATTGATGCTGCAACAAAGCCAAGTTATTGAAGACTATGGGGTTGCTTGAGTTGATCTCAACAGCTTTTAGCAATAATTCAAGCCCCTCCAACTTCGAACCGATCTGAGACAATAACATTCCTAGCAACTGCAAGGCATCAAAGTGACATGGTTCTTTGACTAAAATTTTTTCATAAATTAGTTTGGCCGATTCAAGTTGACCCGCCTGATTTTGAGCATATCCTTCGGTCAATTCATCATTAATAGTCATTTTCTTGGTATCGTTATCAGATATTTAGTAAGACTGCATCTTTTCAGCAATCGTCATTTTCCATCACATCAACTGCTTTGCAGTGTCATTGAGGGGGGGCAGTTTCTCATTCGAAATGACACACAAATTGTGACTTTCACCGTCCATTCGGAATCATAGTGAAAGTCACTTGTTCATAACGCTCGTACTCGGTTAAAAACCATACAAAATGATGGCTGCCATGGCCCCTGAAAGACAAGTGGAAAGCATTCCTACTAATAAAGCTCTTGCACCCATGTCAATAATTTCATTTTTCCTATCCGGCGCCATGGCTCCTAAGCCACCGATGACTATACCAAGGCTGCCGAAATTGGCAAAGCCGCAAAGCAAATAAGTCATCAAAACTCGGCCCTTTGGGGTAAGCGCATCGACGGGCAAATTGGACAAATCCAAATAAGCAATGAATTCATTCAAGACAAGTTTCGTGCCCAACAATTGACCTGCAATTGCGCAATCTTGCCAATCAAGTCCCAATGTCCAAGCAAATGGTTGCATGAACCATCCCACCATTCGCTGAAGAGTCAACGGATTTCCAAAGAGATTGGGCAGCAACTCCAAAATATGATTAACCAACGCCACGAGTGCCACCAATACGATCAGCATGGCGACGACATTGGCAAAAAGCTTCAAACCTTGAAAAGTGTCCTCACTGATGGCATCCATCAAACTTGTGCGTGCCTGGTGCTCAATTTGTACGGTTTTTTCATTATGGCCTTGTCTTGGATTGAATAAATGTTGGAACGTGAGAGATACATTAATCTCATTGCGCTCGATGTCGTTGAGCTCAGCCACGGTGTTCGGCACCACGATCAAACCAAGCATCACTGCTGCTGGCGCACTGATCATTGATGCGATCAAAAGATGTGAAATGGCGCCAGGAACAGTTTGTTGCAAAAAAGTTGCATACAACACCAGCACCGTTCCAGAAATGGTTGCCATCCCTGAACTCATCACAATGAATAATTCAGAACGGCTCATCGTTTTCAGATATGGACGCACCAGCAAGGGCGCTTCAACCATACCAACAAAAACTGTCGCGATGGTTGCAAAACTGGCTGCACCGCTGAGCTGAAAAATACGACCTAGGCCCCAAGCAAATACACTCACCACGATCGGCAAAATACGCCAATAGTAAAGTATGGCAGACAAGGCACTAAAGATCATGATCATTGGAAGCGCCTGAAAACCCAAAATGAAAGATCCCCCCGCTTTGATTTCATTAAAGGGCAAGGATCCCCCTCCAACATACCCAAAAACCAAGGATGTACCAGCAATTGTGGCTTTTTGGATCGCCAAAACCACATCATTGAGTTTAAAGAACATGTTTTGAACTTCTGGGGTTTTGAGTAAAACCAAAGCCAGACCGAATTGAAAAACCATACCCTTTAAAACGCCACCACTTAAAATAAGTGATCTTTTTTCAGAAACAACGTAGGCAATCAATAAAATCAAAGCAATGCCTATCAGCGGTTGAATGAATGACATGG
Organism: uncultured Burkholderiales bacterium; assembly: GCA_903844385.1. GTDB lineage: Bacteria > Pseudomonadota > Gammaproteobacteria > Burkholderiales > Burkholderiaceae_C > Limnohabitans. The sequence goes on along the minus strand of CAIMTJ010000012.1, from coordinate 18,716 downwards.
TTCAGCCTATAAAAAATTTTAATTTCTCTGCAATGAATACATTATCCTTGTATTTTTTCACATATTGCACTTCGATTTTCCGGCAATAAAACTCATCGACACCACCTTAAATTTCGATCTTGGCGATATTTTTAAGGTTTCTTGAGTAACTTGGCTTGACATCATTCATGAGATTTGTTCAACTCAATTCCAATTCGTCCAGTTCAAAATTCAACCAACGCTGAGAGATGAACTCCGCCACACAACTGAGGTCCTGATAATGTTACGTTTAAAGAAATTTTCCTCAATCCTATTTTTATATACCTCTTCGCTGTTGACTTGCTTTGGAGTTGCTTTTGCTCAAACTCAACAGCCCAGTCCTGTTGTTGGGCCTGTTACCAACAACTCAGCGGCGGCAAATACACCCAATACGACAAGACCTAGCGCCAATGGGTATCAGCCTCAAATTCGAATCGATGCCAATCAATTGATCAATTCACAAAATCAAAGACAAGAAACCAAACCCCCTCCCAACCCCAACAGGGATTATTCAGGTGCCGCACCCAACAATACAAGGATTGGCTCTAATGGCAACTATATTGACAATTCTTCTTCCGAGCAAATCACTTCCACTGGGCTGATTTGTAAATCGGATAGAAACTCAAAAAAATGCAATTGAGTGGTATTACTGGCCGAAAAACACCAATCACCTAATCGACAGGGCCATCATTGAACATGGGCCAAAAATAAAAAATCATTCCCCATGTCGCTAAGGCAGATGAGATCCACGCTGCAGCAATGCCCTGAGGATAATCAAATTCTCTAAAGAGGTTAATGGCACTCACTGACCACAAAAGCCCAATAGCCACTTTTTGTAACACTCTTTTTTGCCAATATATTTCAAGTCGATCAGCGAGTTTTAATCCGCTTACTGCTCCTAACCACCCCACGCACGCTCCAGCCATCACATCAAAGGGCCAATGGGCTCCAACCATCACCCTTGATAACCCAATCAACGAAGCGATCGCAATTACCGACCAACAGATCACTTTTTGTCGTTGTTTATTTTTTAACTCAAATGTCATCACAATCGCGCAAGCTGCTGCAAAGGCTGTGATCGTATGACCTGACGGAAAACTGTTTCCAGTCAGAACAGGCCCCAAAATATTGAAATCAAACACTTCCCTCAGCTCAGCTGGCCTTGGTGCATTGAATAAATGCTTGAGTATCACAGACAAAAGGCCCCCAACTGGAATGGCCAAAATTGACGCAAAGACTGTTCTTGGGCTCGGTCGCATGAAAGGTAAAAGCATTGGCCATAAAAGGCTGGTATCACCCAACATTGTCAAAACACACCAAATGGCAGGGTCCACATTAATGCCAAATTCATTGATGTTCATAAACAATATTTGATTGAATGGCTTCAACCACATTTGTGCAAGTGAAATGGCGACCAGCATCCCAATGCTCAATAAGACATGGTTTATATAACGAACATTCTTGTCTTCTTTACTCAATGAATGACTGTTTTCGTTGATTTCAATCATTTTTTAACTCTTTCATCTGGAACTGGTTTTTGACTGCCAGTTCTTGCAATACAAGAAATTAAAGTGAGCAATTTGTCGCCCCCAATGGATGATAGGCATTTGCTCTAATAAATCACACGATTCAAACTGCTGCGTTGCCACCGGTTTATCGAACGTCATGAGTGACCAGTCAATCCAAATCACATCGTCCTCATCGCTCATAGGACCAAACCACAAATCAAACTGGTCGTGGTGGCTTTGTATGACCTTAACTGGCAGAGGACGAGCATACCAGGCTACTCGACTTGCGAGCGTCCAGTTCATGACAGCCAAGGAACTGGCATGATTTTGAGAGGCCAGTTCCATCGCTCTTTTTGACGCCACGTCCCATCCAATCAAGTCGGCAAAGGGATTTTGTTTTGACGATGGTGGTTTTTCACCTGGCAAACTTGTGGCAGCCGATTCCAATTCAGCACCGAAACCGCCTGAAAGGATCAAGACCACCAATCCCGCACAACACAGCACTTGAAACGATAAAATTCCTTTCCATAGTCGGGGTTTGAAGGCTCTCCACCGATCCAGGCCTATCGCTGCCAAAGGGATCAATGCCACCCATGCTGGTGCAATCCAGTGGGGCAATGCACTACCTCGACCCGCCAATATGATGAAAAGTAGGACTGTTGGCAAACCATAGGCCCAACTGAACATTGAAACACTCATTGCAGTCGAATTTGAACCCATCCCGACAGTCATTGAAGTCTCTTTCTGATACAACATTTCAGCATTGAGTTTGTTCTTTGATTTTCGGAGAATTAAGGCCATGACTAGCAGCGGTCCAAAGGCCAACAAAAGGACTATGGAATACAAAATACTCTTACGCAATTGCCATGGCTGGGATCCAGAGGCATGGCCGAATTGATATACAAATGAACTCCATTCATGTTTCATGTTCCAGTAAAGTATGGGGGTGATCATGGCCAGTGCAATGATGCACGCAATCCAACATCCCTTCTCTTTCAACAACTTGAGTCCATGGGTTTTTAAGAGCACAAAGCCTGCCGACATCGCTAGCAAAATAGCAGTGTATTTAGATAGACCACAAAGACCTAGCAAAATACCAAGAAGAACCCATTGATGTGTGCTGGGAGCTCCTTCTTGATGAGTCATTGTCCACGTCAATATCATCATCCCGGAAACCAAAGGCAGCAACAAACAATCGGGAACCAGTGCAAATCCCAGCAGGGTCAAAAGGGGGGAGGTTAACCAAAGAATCAAAGCACTGCCTACACGGTAGGGACCATGTTGCAAATGTTCATTTTTTTGATCGAGAGACCGAGAGGGACTGCCTTGAAATTGTTGATACAACGCTATGGATAAATAAACGCTCAAGATCCAACTGATCTGAGGTGCAATCCTACAATAAAAATCGGTTTGACTCGACTGCAACATCATCCACTGCAACCAACCCACCAACGGGGGATGATCGAAATAACTCCAATCCAAATGTGTTGCATACAAAGCGTAGTGGGCTTCATCCGGTGAGAGATGAATGCACAATGCCAAGCCCATGTGCAATAAGACCGCTAGACAGAACAACCCTTTTTCAAGAGGTTGAAATTGCTTGACCTTATTGAAAATCATATTTTTTAATCTAACTTGTGTTGAAGTAGACAACGATCTTGAGGCCACAACTTCTTAATTGATTTTTAAAATTCTACGGCGATTGGTGATTTTTGCGCTTCTTTGGCCAAACTATCAAAGACGTTGCAACATAATTCCAAATGACGCCCACCAAGATACCGGCCAAGCCAGAAAATACCCAGTATCCATAGCCCTTGTAAATGAAAGATGCAACACCCACATTGGCGACGGCACCAACACTACATGTCAACACAAACTTGATCAAACCAATATAAAAATCAAAACCACTCAACTTCTGATCTCTGTAGGTCAATACATTGTTCAAATAAAAATTGAAAATCATGGCTCCAAGAACAGCACAAATTTGAGCACTGGTAAACATCAATCCCAACGCATCCAAACACAGACCCAAAATACTCAAGTGCACCAATACACCCATGGAGCCTATGATGCCAAATGAAATCAATGAAGCAGGAATGTGAGACCCGAGCTTTTTATCAATCAACAATAAAAAGTAATCCCAAATGACACGTTGGTCGAGCTTACTCTCCCCAGCGAGTCTCTCGCGAAATTGGAATGCCACCTCTTTGAAGACAAGTGGCCTAGGAGCAGAGGCGACAATGTCCAATAATATTTTGAACCCCATGCTCGAGAGGTGGCCCACACAAGACTCGAAAGCTTTGCGTTTAATCATAAAAAAACCACTCATAGGGTCTTTGAGATGAACACCCAGAAACTTTTGACTCAATTGTGTCGCCAGACGTGACGATGTTTGTCGTGTCTTGTCCCAGTCTCCGACACCACCACCCTCCATGTATCGTGTACCCACCACCAAATCGACATCTTCTTGGGAGATAACCTCAAGCATGGTGGACAACAAGGCTTCATCATGCTGCAAGTCCCCATCCATCACAGCCAAAAAATTGGCACTGCTTGACATCATGCCCTCAATGCAAGCACTCGACAGGCCTCGACGACCAATTCTGTGAATGCAGCGAACTTGAGGATCGCTTTGTGCAATGGCTTTGACTTTAGCTGCCGTGCCATCGGGTGAATCATCATCAACAAAAATAATTTCCCATCGCACCGACTTCAATACTATCCTGACTCGGGCAATGATCTCCTCAATATTATCAATCTCGTTGAAGGTGGGCACAATGACAGACAACTGCACGCCCAGGTGCTCATCAAAAGCTCGAACGCTTGGGTCAAACGGATTAGGTGTGGGGTTCATGATGGGGTTTAGCTGGAGGTATTGTGCATGTCGCTGATCTTCTGAGTACTGTTCTTGTGAAGTATTGGCCTCATGATGGATCTTTAGAACTTGTTTCTCATTGCCCTCAAGCGATGATCGCCTAGAGAATTTCCCCACAAACGACAACGCCTAGGCTTGAGCAATTCTTTGCTCAAGGCCTAGGCGCCTAGATCAAGAGATATTAGGCTTTTTTATTGTAAGCGCTACACCAGCCATTGGCAGTCACTTGTTTGCCTGCGAACAAGGGGCAAGCACCGGCTGCATCAGTGGGTTTACCTTGGAACAATGCGCAATTCTTACAGGCTTGAGATTTGTCATGCTTGGGGAATTTTCCAGCATCTACCTTGCTAGTATCGCTTTTATATCCCAATGAAGTCGCTGTTGGATCATTCTCAGCAACTGTGGCTTGAGCAAAAACCTGACCACCAGCCAAAGCCGTTCCAATGAGGGTTAAATTGACGAAAAATTCGCGACGAGATGTCATTGCAGTGCTCCTAAAAATGATGCAAAAATTAACGTGAGGATGATAACAAAAAAGCAGTCCCCTTTGATTGTCCTTGTATGGCGCCTGGCCATCGGCCAAGTCCGTGCAATTTTACCCAAGGGTATTGTGAATTAGTGTAAAGCCCCCAAAAGACTTCACTCGCGAGACTTCACTCTTTGGACGATGACGTGCCTTGAGCTGAAGAGGCATTTGCTGAGGTATTGTTCGAATTCACAGTAGGTGAAGTGTTCACAACGGCAGTCGGACTTGGTGCAACACTACTACCAGAAGACGAATTTGAACTCACGCTGGCGGGCTTCGCAACGGAACTGCTTGGGGCAGGAGGACTTTGTAAAATCGCTCCATCTGTCGATTTCAAGCCAGCATTAGCAGGGGTGTTGGTGGAGGGTATTTTGCTTGGCGTGGTAGAGCTGGTACCTGTAACAGGAGATGCAGTTGGTTGAGTTGAAGTCGTTGAGCCAAAAGCAGGTTTACCTGGCTCCACCACAGGATCAACGGCGACAGGCTCAACCATGGGCACAGGGACTACCTCTTGTGTTTGCGTGGAGTCGACACTGACATTGGAGATCAGCCCAGAACTCTTCAACAAATCTAAAAAGTCATCTTTGGCTTTGGGCTCTACTATTAAGATCACACCCAACATCACCAATAAAAACAACAAAACTTTGACACCAAAGCCAAGCGTGGCCTTGGAATCTGGTGTGTTGCTCAACGAGCTCTCGTTGGAGGGCAAAGACAAAGCCACCGGTAAAGTGCTCGCTTGTTCACTCAGTGACGAAGCCTGGGATGCTTTGAAAGTATGGATCGATGCGGACTCGGCACTCAATGCGTCAGTCTCAGCATGAGTTTGAATTGTTACGGGAGCATCAGCCTGAGTAAGAACTGCATCTTCGGCATGTATTTGCAGCTTGAGTTCGGGTTTTGAAGCTGCCTGTGGGCTAAGGGTTACAGACTCAGTGCTGGTCGTTAAAGGCTCGACGGCTTGCGGCTGCAAAGGCACCGAAGGGGATAGCATCTGCTGCTCAAGAACCGACTGGGACAAGACTTCTTGTGCAATGGATTGTGTTTGACTAGAAAGCTCAATGATCTCTTCAGTGACCAAATGCCTTCCAAACAGCTCATCCTCAGTCACATCCAAAATTTGTGCTAATTTCTTAGCAACAGTCAGCTTGATGGCCAGGCTGTAAAAAGCACTGTCTCCACCTTCTTCGAGTTGCTTGACCTGTTTGGTTGACAAACAGGCCCGTGCAGCCATATCAGCCAAGGTCCAGCCCAACGTCTCTCTTTTGAGGCGCAACAAAGCACCTTGGATGTCTGAGTCGGATGTCATCTTAGAGCATAAGGCGTGAGGTCATCGGCGTCTATTTTATTTATCGAGCAACAACTCGCCTTTGATAGAAGCGCCCTTTTGAACGGATATGGTCCGATAAACCACATGACCATCCACTGTTGCGGAGGAAGTTACTATCAATTCATTGCAAATGGCCGTACCGGCAAATTTTCCCTTGATATGCAAACTATGACAACTCACCACACCTTCGACCTCACCTTTGGATCCGATGGTGAGTTCGTTGACTTGGATCTGGCCATTGAGTGTGCCTTCAACGTGAATGGCCCCCTTGGCGCTGATCTCACCGCGAAAGGAAAAACCTTCACTCAAAATGGAAGGCTTGCTATTGGCTGGCGCCAACATATCCATCACATTGGATCTTGGTGCAGGTGCATAGGAATTGCCTGTTGCTGGCAAATTTTCAACGGGTGGTGTAGACATGGCGTTTAAAGATAAATCGGGAGTTAAAACTTGGACAGCGGGTTCTGAGATCAGAGGGTCTATATTAACTTGAACTGGATCTTCGTTTATTGCAGCTTGTGTGATGACGTTGTTATTTTTTGCATCTTGATCCAAGGAAGCCACGACTTGTTCGACGAGGCTACTGTTTCTGATTTTTGGCTTCTTGAACATACTGCGCAGTGCGAATGACCTTTTGTGGGTTAACAGGATAACCACCAACTAAAATTTCTAGATGAACATGTTTACCAGTGGAAACGCCAGTATTGCCAACGTACCCAATGACAGACTGAATGTTAACATTATCGCCAACTCGAACGGAAATGCTAGCCAAATGTGCATAAAGTGATTCAATTCCATTGGAATGCCGAACAACAACGGTATTGCCATAGGTGGAATGCACTTGTGCCATCACCACAACGCCAGACTTAACAGGAAAAACTCGGTCATCCTTGTCCTCGTTGATCAAATCCACCCCAGTATGGAAATGGGGTTGATTGGTAAAGGGGTGCCGACGAATTCCAAAATCCGAAGACACGGTAAAACTGGCAAGTGGCATATGGGAGGGCAAAGCCGCCAAAACTTCACGCATTTCACGATTGGAGGCCAAGTCTTCAGCGACTTTTCCACGTAAAAGAGGGTTATTTTTAACGTCGCTGCTTGGGTTAAAACCACCTGCAGGCGAATTTCGTTGAATGATGTTGATCACTTTCTCGGTCAAACCCGAAGCATCGAGTTGGTTTTTTAAACCTTCGTTTTCTTGAGCTACAGCAACCTTCGAGGTGTCCACAAAACGACGAATACTCATATCCCTGTCGTGAATGGTTTGCGCCAAAGCGAGCATTTGATCTTCACTGATATTGGACACATCTGAACCCTCTTGACCAGAGGAGGAGCTGATCAGGGCTCTGAAAACTGCTTGGTGAGATTGCTCAAGTTTGGCACGGCCCCAATAAAGATCCACGCTCAATGCGGCCAGTATCAAAATGAAAGCCATCATTGAGAGCGAGAATGCAATGAAACCGCGCACCAGCATTCGTTGCAAAACCGCCGGGAAATTAAAATATTTCAGCTCAGCGTTTTGTTCCCAAATGATTCGTGCATCTAGGTACTCACGAGTCCAAGCATTGACCACCATTTGTGGCATGGATTTCAACCACATCCACAATGTGCTTGTAAAACTCATGGGACTAAAAACGACTTTAGGTCACAGTGAAAGTTTGTGCGGGCTGTAACGCCACTGGGGCACCAGGACCAGACTGGGTGAGCGTACCTTCAATCTCACCACCTTTTTCAATCTCGATCTCAACATATTGGACTTTTCCAGCAATCTTGCCTGTTGAGCGAATGATCAAACTCTTTTCGCTGATGATGGTGTTGTGCAATTCGCCACGGACATCCAAAACCTTGGCAGAAACACGACCTGTGATCTTGCCCGTAGGTCCAACCAAGACTTCTTCTGCCGTCAAGTCTCCCTCGATGACACCGTTGACAACGGCTTTGGCTGGAACAGTAAACGTTCCCTTAACGACAACGCCGTCACCAATGACGACACTTTCAAATGATTCTGGCTGGTTGGTCATGAGAGCTCCTTGGGGAAAATTTTAACAAACTATTACTTCCATTTGATTGTGAAGGAGACAATGTGATTGATATGCATGCGAGAAAGCGACATAAATAACCAAATTAAATAATTTTATTTCAAAAATATTTATTTCTTAAAACATAAGAGTTATAAAAAATAGAGCTGCTGATACTCAAAAATTGAGTTGAAACCTCAAAAGGCCGCAATTAAGCGTCATTTGAGGGAAACACATCAACCAATTGGCCAAAAAAAAGGGCGCAAACCTATGTTTGAGCCCTTTTTATGATTCAGGAAAAAACTTTTATCAAATTGAAACTTGGCAATAGACTGTCTTGAGGCAATAAATCATAGACTCAAGCGTTTTTGATGGTCTGCGCGTTGTGGATCACGGTTTTGGCATCGTTGTGTGCATTTGAACTGCCTGAGTTTTGTATCACGAGGCCCAATAATTTAGCCCCGTGCTCGACGGCAATGGAGCCGTATGAGATGTCTCCATGAACCACAGAATCTTTGTGAAATTCCACACGCTCATCGGCGTAAATATTGCCCTCGATTTTACCCGCAACCATTACTCGGTGAGCTGTGATGTCGCCTTTGACTTCACCTGAAACGCCGATGGCAACCGATACTTTGTGATCAGGTGCGGTTTCAATATTGCCGATGACTTTACCGTCGATACGAACACTGTCAAGGAGCACCAAACGGCCATGTATCTGAGCTGATTTACCAATCAACGTATCAAAACGTTCATTCGATGTGTTCAAAGATTTATCTTTTAGCTTTTCAAACATAGTATTTCCCAAACGGGTTAAAAGAGACAAACTATCCCGATGTGATGGGTATGATTTGAATAGGGTTCACCAACTTGCCATTCTTGAACATTTCGTAATGCAAATGAGGACCAGTCGAGCGACCAGTGGTCCCAAGCTCACCCAATTGAGAACCGCGAACCACGCGATCGCCCTCTTCAACCAAGCGCTTGCGCATGTGCGCGTAGCGAGTCACGTAATCTTCGCCGTGGCGGACTTCAACCACGTTACCGTAACTGGCATCCCAGGATGAACGAACCACCACGCCATCGGCCGATGAAATCACGGGTGTACCTGATTCAGCAGAAAAATCAATGCCTTCGTGCATGGCCAGTTGACCCGTAAAAGGATCGTGCCTGACACCAAAACCGCTGGAATATCTGAACTCACCACCGACAGGAATTCCCAAAGGCAAAGCATGCAGCCAATTGAGCTGATCTTGCCACTGAGCTTGCATAGAGACCACCACTTGATGCAAATGGATCACATCTTGTTCTGCGGATTTGATCTCCACATCCAGAGGCTGGCGAAAAAACGTATCCGTCGACTTCAACGGCACCAATGGCCCGCCTAAGCTATCGCCTTTGCCATTGCCCTTGTCCTTAAAACCAGCAGGAACGGCGATTTCCATGAATTTGTTTTTAATGGATTCAAGTTGCTTAATCTCTTTGATGGTGCCTTGCATCGCATCATTCATATTGTCGAGTTTTTCTCGGTAGACCGACTCCATCTTGAGCTGCTCGGACTCGGTCGTCACCCCGCCTAAACTTCTGGCCAACTCAGGATTGTGCTCCACAGCAATGCGCAAACCCAACAGGTTCAACAAAAACCCCATGACCACCAAAAAGACACCCAAAGCAAGCGTTGCACGCACGATCGTGGCGCTCGTGATGGAAACAGTTTGGATGCGTCCGGTCGGTCCGGACAACCACATGAGTTGCATTTTGTCGGTTAGCTCAATGAGTCAAAGTAAGAAATGAAGCGGGAAGTGCATTTTAGGCAATTTACAAAAAATTAAAACCCTTTTGGTCAGCAATCATTGATGACAAATTCGATTGTTTGACTTTTTTGCGTTCTTTAGTATTCTTTTTGAGCTCATGAAGATGTAAACCCTAGAAATAGATCCACCGCCATCAGCCCAAAGTCAGAGTAAAAAACCCAAAAACCTCAAATTTAATCGTTTTTTAATTCTGCACATATCTCGACCACCTTTGATCGGCACGAAAGTCAAAGAACTTGAACCGCACATTTCAATGGGCGGAGTCCTGTGCAAACTGTCTCAAAGTGAACTGCGGATCCTCAGAAGGTGGAAGGACAATCCGGTGCCCCTGAAAAAACACATCGATGGCATCCAAGTCTTGCAGCCTCAAATGCCAGGGAGGCGCTCCAAAAACACTTTGAGAGGCTCCCATCGCCAACTTCACTTGACTGGTGATGTGTTGCCCATCTTGGATGCAAACGGTGGTGTCTTTTTTGGCAACCAGATACACATAGGTTGCGGGTCGGAACGTGGAGGTTGAAAAAACTTCGGTTCCACCGCCCGGATTAAATTGACACTCTAGGGCCACTGGATCTTGCGCCAGTTTACTGGCTTGGTCATCCAGGGCCACTGTTGACGGTGACGTATCTTGGTTTTTGGCGGAGGGCTGTGAAAAAGACTCAGAAAGACCCGCTTTAAGTGCCTGAGGTTGTAAAGCGTCTTTGCGCTCAAACAGCCCAGCCAAGAGCGTGTTGTTCGGGCCTAGCCAAGTTGACCATTGAGCCCCAAGCCAGTCGCTCGCAACAAAAACAGGCGCGGTCACCGACTTGGTCCACGTCTGGGATGGATGGGTCTCGTCCCCTTTGGCCTCATAGCCCTCAGGTTGAGGACTTTCTAAAACCATCACCACCACCATCAAGATGAGCATACCAAGGGATGCCAGCACATATTTGGATTGAAAAAACCGCACCAACTCCACTCGCAATGACCAATAAAAATCCGTCACCGGTCGTGCATCTAAATTTCGACGACTCATCTCCTCAATAGCCTTCAACGATTGATGCGCGTCTTTGTTCGAGTGCAGCCGCTTGGCATGGGCGCTCTTTTGAGGATTGTCAGATGAATTGAGCGCATTTTGACTCAGTTGAATCAATTGCAAAATCACACGTTTACCCACAGAAAACTTAATGCGAGCGCTATAAAACAAAGAGTCTCCGCCCTCTTCAAGCTGGGCAATTTGTGCTTCTGAAATGCCACTCATTTTGGCCAAATCAGCCACACTCAATCCTGCCACACGCCTTAATTGTTGTAGGCGTTCAGCATCCAAGTACGACCAGTTGATATCGTCCATGTGTGTCTGATTGACCGCGATTGAAAAAATGAAGTTGGGACTAAAATCGACAAGAAGGACACAAATATGTGAGGCAGCCCTTCGACAAAACTTAGACCAAGGTATTGATACCAACTTTATAACCCAGTTTTGTGACACAAATCAAGTGATATCCAGGACGATACATCCAGGATGACGCAATTAATGGTGTTTTCTGTTCCCAAAGCGTAGGACCCAAGCCCTGACCCTTTCTGATCAATCCTCAAACACACCATCACTCAGTGGCAAAATACTGGCATTCCTTCATCCACTGTCCAATCCATTGGGGCCCAACGCCTCCCTACCCCTTAGGGGGTGAAAACACCATCCATGCGATCCAAAACCACTTCTTTTGAAATCAAAAACGCCGACTTGCCTTTGATTTCCCTGGTGATCAAGACCCAGAATTTCTCTCTTTTGGAGCAGGAATTGGGCCAGCGGCTCGATGAAAATCCAGGGTTTTTCAATGGTGAACCCGCCATCCTCGACTTGATGCAGTTGTCAACCCCAGAGGGCGAGACTCTTGACTTGATGGCCTTGTGTACGCTCGTGAAAAAGCATGGGCTTGAGCCCATCGCGCTCAAAACTCAGGATGCTTCTTGGGCCGCTGAGGGGCACAAAGCTGGACTGTTCGACGCCAGCCAATTTCTACCCCATGGCAAATCAATGGGCGCCCTTGACGCATTGAAGTCCATCCCTGTGCTTGAGCAAGAAGCCCCTGAGTTGCCGCCACCCCCTGCGGCTTCGCCTGAGCCTACGCCAGCAGCAGCCGTGCAGGAGATGGTGCCAGCGCAAGCCACCACCCTGATCATCACCAAGCCCCTGCGCTCGGGCCAAAGGGCCTATGCCAAAGGAGGCGATTTGGTCGTCTTGGCCATGGTCAATCCAGGCGCAGAGGTCATGGCCGACGGCCACATCCATGTTTATGCACCCTTAAGGGGACGCGCCATTGCCGGCGCCAAGGGAGACACCAGTGCTCGAATTTTCACCTCTTGTCTCGAAGCCGAATTGGTGAGCATTGCCGGCATTTACCGCACCAGTGAGGTCAACATTCCCAAGGAATTTTTGGGCAAGGGCGCTCAAATTTGTCTTGAAGGCGACAAACTGGTCATGCAGAGTTTAGGCTGAAATCTATTTAAATTCGGACTTCAAAAGCGAGCCCGCATCCATTAAACTCTAGCTTGTTAGTTTTTAAGCTCTAAGGGACTGTCTTTATGTCAAAAATCGTTGTGGTCACCTCCGGAAAAGGAGGCGTCGGTAAAACCACCACCAGTGCCAGTTTCGCCTCAGGATTGGCACTCAGGGGCTTTAAAACCGCGGTGATCGACTTTGATGTGGGGTTAAGAAACTTGGACCTGATCATGGGTTGTGAACGCCGTGTGGTCTATGACTTGATCAACGTGATCAATGGCGAGGCGAGCCTCAATCAAGCCTTGATCAAAGACAAGCAATGCGATAACTTGTTTGTTCTCGCCGCCTCCCAAACGCGTGATAAAGAGTCCCTCACTCAGCATGGCGTTGAGCGCGTGCTCAAGGAACTCATGGCGATGAACTTTGACTATATCGTTTGTGACTCGCCTGCGGGCATTGAAACCGGTGCCATGATGGCCATGCACTTTGCCGACGAGGCTTTGGTGGTGACCAATCCTGAAGTGTCCTCTGTGCGCGACTCTGACCGCATTTTGGGCATGCTCAGCAGCAAAACATTGCGGGCCATCCAGGGCTTGGAGCCCATCAAAGAGCATTTGCTGATCACCCGCTACAACCCCAACCGTGTTGAAGAAGGTCAAATGTTGTCGCTCGACGATATCCAGGACATTTTGCGCATTCCACTCATCGGTGTCATTCCTGAGTCAGAAGTGGTGCTCCAAGCCTCCAATCAAGGCTTGCCTGCGGTTCACATGAACCAGACCGATGTGTCTGAAGCCTACAAGGACGTCATCTCGCGCTTTTTGGGGGAAGAGGTGCCCATGCGCTTTACCCTAGCGAGCAAGCCCAGTCTCTTGAAGCGCATATTCGGAGGTCGCTGAGTGATGTCTATCCTGTCGTTATTGCTCGGGGAGAGGAAAAAAACCGCTTCCCTGGCCAAGGAAAGGTTGCAAATCATTTTGGCCCACGAAAGGGGCGAAGGCCGCTTGAACCAACCCGATTACCTGCCTGCCTTACAAAAGGAGTTGTTGGCGGTCTTGGCCAAATACGTATCCATCAACCCCAATGACATCAAAGTCAACTTGGAGAGGCAAGACAATTTGGAGGTTCTGGAGGTCAAGATTGAGCTTCCAGACCAGCATTGAAGAGCAAAAAAGCACCATGAAGGCTTTGAATTCAGGGGATTTTTCTCCTTTGGCCCAGCCTCCGAGTCTTTTCAAACTGCACGGCATGCATTATGATCCTCTACATCACACTGATATGGGTTTTTAAATGAACGACAACACTTCAAAAAATAGCATTTTTATTGGCCGCGGCGTCACATTTGAAGGCTCCATTAAGGCACCCAATCAAGCGCGCATTGATGGTCAAGTTCAAGGTGAACTGGAAGCCCAAGATGTTTTCATTGGCCCTACAGGCTCAGTCTCTGGTAATACCACAGCCAATTTGGTGGATGTTCACGGACAAATCAATCAAAACGTGGTCAGCCGCGAACTCTTGATCATCCGCTCAACAGGCAAAGTGAGCGGGTCCTTGCAGTATGGTGATATTCAAATCGAACGTGGTGGTCAATTCTTGGGTGACATGAATCTGGTTTGACCCAGCTCTCGGAGATCTCTTTAACTTTCTCCGATTTGATTTTTAAAATAGACTCGAAGCCTTTTCAAATTTAAGAATAGGCTAAACACCCGGAAAAGTGGCAGAGTGGTCGAATGCGCTGGACTCGAAATCCAGTATACGGTTTTTGCCGTATCGAGGGTTCGAATCCCTCCTTTTCCGCCAAAACAAAAAATAATAGTAATATAAATCAATGGGTTACCAGTATCCTGCGATAGCTTTAAATATAGTACCCGCATTGGTATCCAAAGTTTAGTTGGCTTGCTGCGATAGGCTGCCGATCTTGATGTGTCACTATTGCCACCCCAACAAGTTGACCGTCTAAATCCTTATGTGCAAATTGACAGCCAATTGTGGGTATTGAAATTGGCCTACCTCAGACCCCACCATACACCCTCTGGCCAAGCGGCGCACCATCCGCATACTGGGCAATGTCTGTACAATATTTCAGCGCCTAGGGTTGACGAGTAATTTACTGGGGGTACAATAAATGCATGAATCTTGAGTTCGACCAAGTCAAAAGGGATAAAACGCTGCTTGAGCGTGGCTTGGACTTTGCCCGTGCGGTTGAGGTCTTTGATGGACTCCACTTCACTGGCTTGGACAAGAGAATGGACTACGAGGAAGACAGGTTCATCACAGTAGGTTGCTTAGATGACGACATGATTGTGATGGTCTGGACACCACGCGGCGAGGTGCGCCGTATCATCAGTATGAGGAAAGCAAATGACCGCGAAAAAACGCTCTACGCCAGCTATCTGGAATGATCCCGATGATGCTGTGGAATTGACTGCTGAGTTTTTTGAATCTGCCGACCTGTACAAGGGTAACAAGATTCAGACTCGTGGTCGCCCCAAGGCAGCTATAACCAAAGAACCTGTCAAACTGCGCTTGGATGCAGACATATTGGCAGCGCTGCGTGCCAGCGGTGATGGCTGGCAGACTAGAATTAATGACACACTTCGTGCATCACTTCGCCTAGCTGGCCGAGTCTGATTTAACAGGGTGCGCTTACATTTTTTTGATGCAATCGAAGCGAAGAACTTATATCCACAATGTCGTTCTACCTTGTAAGCATTTGATGCCTAAATTGATTTTTGATTAACGCGCTTGCTCAATTCCTCGGCAGTTTCCTTACGCTCGCTGTACCGATCTACTAAATAGGGCGCTACGTCGCGCGTGAGCAGCGTGAACTTGATAAGTTCCTCCATCACGTCTACCACTCGGTCGTAATACGCCGATGGCTTCATATGCCCGGCTTCGTCAAACTCCAAAAAAGCCTTGGCTACCGAGCTTTGATTGGGGATGGTGATCATCCGCATCCAGCGGCCCAATATTCGCATTTGATTGACCGCGTTGAAGGATTGGGATCCACCGCAGACTTCCATTACCGCTAGCGTCTTGCCCTGCGTCGGACGAACTGCGCCCACTGACAGTGGAATCCAATCAATCTGGCTTTTCATAATCCCTGTCATCGCTCCGTGACGCTCGGGCGAGCACCACACCATCCCTTCAGACCAAGCCGCAAGTGCGCGCAGTTCCGCAACTTTGGGGTGGCTGTCAGGAACGCCGTCTGGCTGGGGCAAGTCTTTTGGATCAAATACTTGGACTTCGGCGCCCATGGCTTCAAGTATCCGCGCGGCTTCTAGCGTTAACAACTTGCTGTACGAGCGCTCGCGTAATGAGCCGTACAACATGAGAATTTTGGGTCGACGAAGTGACGCCTGCGACGATCTGAGCAATTGTTGCTCAGGCACTTGGAAGCAACTTGTCTCGACATTGGGCAATTTTTTGGCGACTTCAGACACGCAGGTCCTTTGCGTTAATGACCGGCTCCCCGTCTTCCTTGTTAAACGCCGCTCTTTGAGGATCGGCAAGGATATCCAAAACGACTTCGCAGGGGCGGCATAGCTTGGTGCCGATGCTGGTGACAACGATCGGCCGGTTAATGACAATGGGATGCGCGACCATGAAGTCAAGCAAATCATCATGCGTCCATTTTGGATTTGCCGTGTCCAACTCCGCATAGGGCTTGCCTTTTTCCCGCAGCACGTCCCGAACAGGCGTAGCCATGTCTTTGATTATTTTTTTGAGCTGATCCTTGGACGGTGGCGCTTCTAAATACAAAACGATTTCTGGCTCAACACCGGAGTTCCGTATCAGTGCCAAGGTGTTGCGTGAGGTTGCGCAGGTGGGGTTGTGAAAAATGGTGACCATTTATGCTTAGGTGTCGTTGTGATCTGCGCCAGAACCCAGTGCGAAATAAAGCGCCAAACCAAGAAAGCCTCCGATGACCTCTGCGACCATGAAGTAGGGCGCATAGCCAGGATGGATGCCAGCAAATGTATTGCTCATCATGCGACCGAATACCGCCGCAGGGTTCGCAAAGGAAGTGCTTGCAGTGAACCAGTAGGCGGCACCGATGTAGCCGGCAACCATGGTTGATGCTTTACCGGGCCCAGAGCGCAGAATGACAAAAATGAGTCCTGCTGTGGCCACAGCCTCCGCCAAATACTGGCTCGATCCGCTGCGCACTTTGGTGGACCACTGCAATATTTCTAAGTTAAACATGGCGTGGGCCAGCCAAGCGCCAATCGCGGCACCGAGCAACTGGGCCGCAATGTAGCCCATCAGCAACTCCAGGGGTAGTTCTCGGCGGTAAGCCATGACCATGGAAACTGCTGGGTTGAAGTGCGCACCGCTCAGGGGTGTGAAAGCCTCAATCAACACGTACAAGGCAAACACGGTGGCCAAGGTGTTGGCGATCAAGGCCACGCCGTTATTCCCGCTGGATAGGTTCTCCGCCATGATGCCCGAGCCGATCACCACGCACAAGAGGGCGGCGGTGCCCACCAATTCAGCCAAATATTTGCGCAAGTGCTTCACTGCTTTGCCAGGTCGCGTGCGGTCGTTTCCAAAGCCATCTTGCTCAGACTTGCCACTGGCAAACTGGTGAACAGGTCAAGGCGGTGCTTAATTTGGTGAAGTGTTTGTTTGAAAGCCTGTAGTTTCACCTCATCGCTGCCAACGACTTCAGACGGGTCGGCATAACCCCAATGGGCGGTAGCTGGCTGTCCTGGCCAAAAGGGGCACACCTCGCCAGCCGCGTTATCACACACCGTGATCACCAAGTCCATGTGCGGCGCATCTGGCAAAGCAAAAATATCCCAGGTCTTGCTGCTGAGCCCTTCGGTGGAGATGCCAGCACGCTCGAGGGTCTGCAAGGCCAAGGGGTTGGGTGTTTGGTTTTCGCGGGGGCTGCTGCCTGCCGAATAGGCTTTGAAACGACCGTGACTCATGTGGTTGAGGATGGCCTCAGCCAAGATACTTCTTGCGGAGTTGTGGGTGCACAGAAAAAGAACGTTCAAGGGTTTTGCATCGGTCATGGTGGGCTCCTTTGGGCTTAACAGTTTTGGCAAAGCGCCACAGGGGCGACTTCGCAGTTTTGCCCTTGGCAACAGTTTTGGGATAGGTAAGTCAATACGGAGTTCATGCGGTCGTATTGCGCGCGGTAGATCAGATTGCGCCCACTGCGCTCTTGGGAAATCAGGTCCGCATGCATCAGCTCTTTGAGGTGAAAAGAGAGCGTATTGGCAGGCATCTCCATCATCTCGGCCAGCATGGCTGGGGTAAGTCCATCGGCGCCCTTGACCACCAAGGCTCTAAAAATTCGAAGTCGGCTTGTCTGAGCCAATGCAGCCAGCGCGTTTATGACGTACTTGTCTTCCATAATTCGACCTTATTGGAAATATATGACTATATTATGTCAGATTTTTCTGCACACCACGCAGCAGAGCAATGTGCCGTTCACTTGATTGCCTTGTCTGCTAACTGGCGAAGAATTTTTTGGTGTGTGAAGTCCGCTATGTGTCGAAAGGGCACAGTGGTGCGACCTATCAGGTTCGAATTCTGGATCACACAAACACCGAGGTGCTGAAATAGCTCCTCATTTCAAGCTGTCTCAACATTTAGAAAGATGAGCCGCACACCAAGCGTTTGATTTGCTTATCCATCAGAAACTTAGTCGGTTTGTGATGAGGTATGTTCTGGGCCGCCAGTACAAAGACCTCCACCCTGTTCAGCAGGCCTTGAGGCAGCCTCAGGCCCCGCACCACGCGGGGCTTTTTGCTTTGGGCTCGTGACTGCGACCCCCAGCAGCGGCCTGGGAAAGCCGGCTCAAACCCCGTTTGTCTTGATGCCGTTGGCAAACCAAATGTAGCCATGCGCCAGGCTCGGCACTTCAACCGGGATGGACAACTGGTGGAAGTAAACCAGATTGAAGATTGCTTCCCCAAGGCGTGGCGACAACAGCAATGTCAAGCTCAGTACGATGACGACAGCCGCTGCGCCTTGAACAAGGCGAGACCAGAGTAGCTAGGCCGGGGTGGCGACTACATCCGCGGTGTCCTGCTCCCTGGTCATGCCGTTTGACGCCTCAGTGCCTTGATGCCCGAAAGGGTCTTGCTGGCCTTCGCTGCGACCCGTGCTTGCCAGAGATCGTATGCAGCCTGCT
>CAIMTJ010000011.1 GCA_903844385.1 uncultured Burkholderiales bacterium | reverse complement strand
GTTGATTTGTGAACATCTAAACCGATGAATTTGTTAAACTCTCGCATGACTTGCCTCCTAAATTTTGGCTCTGGGCTTGGGTTAAAACCCAAGCTTAACCCACGTCGCTTTAGGTTGGCAGGTCAATACATTTTGTCTAGGTTTGAAAAAAAACAAGACTGACTTACTGAAGCCATAAAAGACCTGCACCACAATGACCCTCAAGTGGTCCTTCAATGCGTTCTGAGCCAGCGCTCCAACTCAACCTTCACCGTTTGCATGACACCTGACCAGTCGCCGAGTTGCGCTTGTCTGAAGATTCTCATGGTGGGGTACCAAGGTGTATTGGATTCACTCAAACCCCAGCGCCAACAAGTGTCATAACGGTTGAGTAACCATACGGGCTTGCCCATTGCAGCGGCCAAATGTGCGGTTGAAGTATCGACCGATATGATCAAGTCAAGCTGATCGACCAAAGCAGCGGTATCGGAAAAGTCATGGGCATCGTCCATCAAGTTGACCAGGGGCAAGCGCAACCGATTGGATTCAAGCATCTGCGTGAGTTCTGTTTGTGCAGGCTCGCCTTTTTGCAAAGAATAAAACTCAATGGCCTGCGTCTGAAGGACTTCAAAGAGCTCCAAGGGGATGTTTCGTCTCTCATTGACCTCCCATGAGGCGGGCAAATTGGGCCGAAAACCCCCAGACCAGACCAAGCCGACTTTGCGTCTCACGCTGGGCTTGACTCTTGTTGACCACCACTTGAGCTTGACCTCAGGGGCTTGAAGGTAAGGGCGCTCAGCAACAAAGAGGTCGGATGCATTTTCAAGATAACGCTGCAGTGCTTGAGGCAAACTCATCAAAGGACAGTAAAAATCCACCTCAGGCACCCGCTCTCCTTGAGCAATGAGCAATTCCACACCAGAGACACATTTGAGCAGGGTTTTTAAGGCTGCAGGCACTTGCAAGATGACCTTCACTTGAGCTTGAACAAGGACTTGCACATAGCGCACAAACTGCAAGGTATCGCCCAAACCTTGTTCGCTTTGAACAAGAAGCCGTTGCCCCTTCAAGCCCTCTTGGCCAAGCCACAACGGCACAGTCGTGGGATTTTTCCTCTGCGACAACGCAGATCCCTCGTAGTCTTTGCGGTACTCAAAGTACCCCCAACCTTTTTCATATTGCCCATCCAGCAACAAAGACAAGCTCATGTGGTACAGGATATGCGGATCGCCGGGTTTTAAAATTAAGGCACGCTCATAGCACTCGATGGCAGCCTTGGGATGCTGCAAGTCATGCAACACGTCTCCCATATTCAACCACCCGCTCAAATGCTCTGGATCGCACTTGATGGTTTGCCCATAGCTCATCAAGGCCGACTGCAAATCTCTTTGTTTTTGTTGCAAAACACCCAAATTGAAATGCGCCAATGCGCACTGAAAATCTATCGCGATCGCTTGATTGAAACTCACCTGGGCCCCGGCCCAGTCCCCCATGTATTGTTGAGCCATGCCACGATTGACAAAGGGCAAAGGCGCTGGACCACCGAGTTCAATGACTTGATTAAAGCGCTTGATGGCTTGCGAATATCGCCCTAAATTGATGAGCAGCAAGCCTGCATTAAAAAAGGCTTTTTGATCTTGAGTCCCAAGCTGTATGGCTTTCTCATAACTTGTGAGGGCTTCATCAAACTGCCCCAATTGGTTTTGTGCCAAGCCCAGTTGAAACCAAGATTCTTTGTTCCCCGGCTGCAAATCAATGGCTCGCTGATGGGCCTCAAGCGCTTCATGCACCCTTCCCAATTGGAAGAGAACAAAACCTTGGTACTGGTAAGCCAGAGCAAACGACGGTGCAATTTGCACCACTTTCTCAAAAGTTGACAAGGCTCGCAGCAAGTCGCCCGCCTCCAAACAAGCTTGAGCCTTGCTGAAGTGGGCCTCGACGTAATCATCTTTCAAAGTCGTGGCTTGGTCAAAACTTGCCATAGCGGCATCGAACTCTTTGAGCTCAGTCAACGCACGAGCTTTGTATAAATGAAGTGCTTCGTTGTCTGGCTGAGAAGGAATCACCTGCATAAAACAAGACAAGGCGGCGCGCCAACTCTTGAGTCCCATGAGAGTCAGGCCTTTGTGAATATGGATGTCTGCCTCGGTAGGGTTGAGCTGCAAAGCGCGCTCCAATATCTCCAACGCGCCTTCTAAACGCCCCATCTCTTTGAGGGCGATGCCCCACTGCAAAAGACACTTCAAGTCCCCAGGATTCAACGCATGCGCACGTTCAAAAAAAACAATCGCATCTTCGAAATTTTTGGTTTGAGCACAAATCACTGCACTCCAGTAAAGCGCCCCCAAGTGCACTTCATCGAGCTTCAACGCTCTGGCATAAAACGCCAAAGCGCGGTCCAACTCCCCATGTTCTTGGCACTGTTGGCCACTTTCAAAGAGTTCTTTGGCACCCACGGTTTGGGCGAGAGAGACGGGTGAAAATTTCATTCAGTCGGCGCTTTATTCTTCTCTTGGTGCTTTGCCATCCATTTTAGGCGCTAACATACAGAAATTGCATCCCATTTGCAGATGTATGCCGTCCATTGAGGCGACTGTGAACTCGGCACCACTGCCCCAGAAGGAAAAGAGCCTCACCAGGGTGGTGCATGAAGCAAAGGTCGCGCGCTCAGGGATAAGCCACCATGCGAACCTGTTTTGCCATCAAAATACCTCCAAACCACTCCCCAATAGCGTTGAAGAGGCACGAGAGATGAAGTTTGAACTCAGCCAAGAGCCACTGCTCCCCATTGAGTCCCATGTCTGCATAGCCAGAACACGCCGAGATGAAGCTTTACAAATGCTGGAAATTGCCATGCACGACCCTGACATGGCCAACCGCTTTATGCGCTTGTTCTATTTGTTTCAAGGCACGCAGCAAGAAGATTTCTCGCTGGAGCTGCAGTCCAAGGCCCTGAATCTGAGGCAAACCTACCGACTCCAAACCCATGCCAAAGAGCCCGGACTTCGCTTGCTAGCGCTATGCGCGCCGGGCGACATGCGAGAAAATTTACCCTTGGACTATTTGGTCGAGGGCCAAGCCATTCAACTCGAACTGCTCTACTTGATGCCAGAGGCGAGCGCACCCCAACGCATCCCCGACCACGATGTCGCCATCGTGGCCATGGGCT
>CAIMTJ010000010.1 GCA_903844385.1 uncultured Burkholderiales bacterium | reverse complement strand
TGGCCATGTGGCAAGCCCAACACGTTCAGGCTTTATTGACAAGCGGCGGTGCGCACGTCACCCTCTTGGGGATGACGACCCAGGGAGACCAAATTTTGGATCGCTCCTTGAGCAAAGTCGGGGGCAAAGGCCTTTTTGTGAAAGAGCTCGAGCTCGCGCTGGAGTCGGGTGCTGCGGACATGGCGGTTCATTCGCTCAAAGATGTCCCCATGGATTTGCCGCCGGGTTTTTCACTCGCTTGCGTGATGGAGCGTGAAGACCCCAGAGACGCCTGGGTGTCGCCCCAATGGGCCAGTTTGGAGGACCTGCCCCCAGGTGCCGTTGTCGGCACTTCAAGCCTGCGGCGCACCGTCTTGTTGCAAGCCCTTCGCCCAGACTTGGTGATTGAGCCACTGCGCGGGAACTTGGACACCCGGCTCAAAAAACTCGATGCCGGTCAATACGCCGGCATTGTGCTCGCCGCGGCGGGCCTCAAAAGACTCGGACTGCAAGAGCGCATTCGTCGTGTCTTTGAGGTGAGTGAAATGCTCCCCGCGCCAGGTCAAGGCGCTTTGGGCTTGGAAGTCATGCAACACCGTGGGGATGTCATCGAGGCCTTGTCTGCCTTGTCCCACCAAAGCACTTGGCTGGCGGTCAGTGCTGAGCGAGCCGTCAGTCGAGCCATGGGAGGGAGTTGCTCCATGCCCTTGGCCGCCCACGCCACGCAGCAAGGCGAGTACCTCACCCTTCATGCGGCTTGGGGTGACTTGACCCAACCGGGTCGTATTTTGCGCGCGCACACCACCCAAGAGGTGGCCGATATCGAATCGGCTCAGCAAGTGGGCACCTGGGTGGCCCAGCAACTCATCGACCAAGGTGCCCAGCACCAGCCCTTGGCCTAGTGCTGGGGGGCTTGGAGCCGCTCAAGGCGCATGCAGCACATTGACCGCATTGAGCGTATTGTGCGTATTGTGCACATTGTCCAAGGGCCCACGCGACGGTGTCCTGTGCTGAGGAGAGCTCCATCACGACAGCATCTCCCTCTCTTCATCATTCAACACCCGGTCTAGCGGTGAATCCTTCCTCCAACTCCAGCGCAAACCCGCCAGGTGATCGATTGGGCCCCAAGCCCAGGATCATTCTCACCAGACCGAGCGGTGAGCACACCCCGTGGCTCGAGCCCATGACCCAGGCGGGTTACCCCGTTGAGCACTGGCCTTTGATTGACATCGTTGCACCCCAGCAATGCGAGACGCTCGCCCATGCGTGTGCGCATTGGAGCCGCTGGCGTGCTGTGTTTTTTGTGAGTCCGCAAGCGGTGCTCTACTTCTTTAAGCACGCGGGCAACACGCTCGAGTTGCGACAAACGCGTTATTGGGCAACGGGAGCAGGCACTCGGCAAGCCTTGTTAAAGCACGGCGTTGATCAGCATTTGATTGATACGCCCGACCTGCGCTCAGGCGTTTGGGACTCGGAGCATTTGTGGCTGGAGGTCAAAGATCAAATTCGCTCACAAGACGCGGTGTTGATCGTTCGAGGCGGGGAGGTGAGTCTCAGGGCCACTGGCGCGGGCTCTCTTGACCCTGCCCCTCACTCGCGTGACGTTGATCAAGAGGACCACCAAGAGGACCACCAAGGGGACAAGTTCGAAGGGGTCGACACCGGCGTTGGTCGCGAGTACTTGGCCGAGCAAATCAAGGCGCAAGGCGCACAAGTGAGTTGGGCTGTGGCCTACCTCAGGGGTGCTCCCCAATGGTCGAGCGAGCAAGTGGCCAAGGCGAGTGAGGCCTTGACGGATGGATCCATTTGGATTTTCACGAGCTCTCAGGCGGTCAAGAATTGGCAGCGTTTGCTCGGATCGAACCGCGGGCCGTGGCCACATGCCAAAGCCATGGCCACCCATGACAGAATTGCCCAAGCCTTGACGGCGGCGGGTGTGGGTGTTGTTCGCCAGTCACGCCCCAGTCTGCCAGACTTGTTGGGGTCATTAGAATCGATGACATGAACGAGCCCAAGCCTACCTTGTCTGACCCTCACAATACCCCCGTCCAACGGTCTGGGGCGCTGCCCTCGGGTGAGGTGCATGATGGGGCCAGTGCGCAAGGCACTGCTCGGGCAGACAAGCCGCACCCCCCGCCCTTGACCCCGACCTTGGTCGCTCAGGCCAAATGGGCTTGGGTGCTGAGTGCGCTCGCCTTGCTGGCGTGTCTTTTTTTATGGCAAAAAATCAGTGGCCTGCAAGAGATTTTGGCGCGTCAAACCTTTGACGCCACGGCCATGGCCCAAGAGGCCAAGGGTTTGGCCAAAGAAGCCGCTGAGCTCTCCAGAGACAGTGCGGCGCATTTGTCGTTGATGCAAACCCAGCTCAGTGAGGTGTCTTTGCAGCGCACTCAATTGGAGTCGCTCATGCAAACACTCTCGCGCACACGCGATGAGAACACGCTCGATGAGTTAGAGTCTTCCATCCGACTCGCTCAGCAGCAAGCACAACTCACGGGCAGTGTGGCGCCGCTCTTGAGCGCCATGAAGCTCGCGCAAGCCAAACTGGCCAAGCTTTCTGCGCCGCGTTTGTCCGCTTTGGAGCGCGCGCTCACCAAAGACATTGAGCGCATCAAATCCTCCGCCATGGCTGACACACCGAGTGTCTTGCTCTTGCTCGATGAGTTGGTCCGCGTGGTCGATGAGTTGCCCTTGGCCAATGAAATGGGTGACAAACGCAACCCCAGTGCACCGAGTGCACCGAGTGCACTGCATGCGCCGAGTTCAGCGCCTCGCGTGCCGTCCCCTGCTGCCCCCGACGCCCCAGCGGGCGAGGATGTGGGTGCTGTTGCCAAAGCCAGCAACTGGGTGCGAGCGGTGAGCCAAGGCCTCTTGTCTCAACTGTGGTCGCCGCTGTGGTCGAGCTTGCAAGGCTTGGTACGCATTAGTCAAATCGACGAGCCCCAAGCGGTGCTCTTGAGTCCGCAGCAAGGTTTTTTTGTACGCGAAAACTTAAAGTTGCATTTGCTCAACGCCAAGTTAGAGCTGTTGGCGCGCCAACCCCAAGCCTTGCAAGACGATGTGAAATTGGTACAAAAGGAATTGGCCCAGTACTTTGATCCCCATGCCCCAAGTACGCTTGGGGCGATGGAGCAATTGCAGGTGCTGCAAAAAAATCTCAAGCAGTTGGATTTGCCTCATTTGGATGATACTTTGGCCGCTTTCGCCAGCGTCCAAATGGGGCGCTAGCATGAGAGTTGCACTTTGGTTCATCGCCCTTTTTGCGGTGGCGGTCGCATCCTCCTTATTCCTCGCTGGCAATCACGGTTTGGTGAGCGTGTTCTTGGCGCCCTCGCGCGTGGACATGTCGCTCAATTTGGCGATCGTGGTGTGGGTCCTCTCGATCGTCTTGGTGCATGCTGCCTTGAGAGCATTGAGCTTACTCTTTGATATCCCTGCGCAGGCCAAGCGTTGGCGCTGGCAAACCCGTGAACGCGCGCTCTTGAGTGGGGTGGTTCAGGCATTGGCGCAGTTGCAGTCGGGGCGGTTTTTGCGGGCACAAAAGTCGGCCCTCCAAACCTTGGCCTTGCACAAGGGGATGAAAGATTCGGCCCACCACTGGGGTTTGTCCACGACCATGCTCGTGCAGCTACAGTCTTTGTTGCATTTGATTGGTGCCCAAGCCGCACACGCGCTCAACAATGTCGATGTTCGCAACGCGCAACTGCAGTTGTTGCTCCAACAAGGTCGCATCCTTCAAGAGCAGCATGCCAATGCCGAGTCGCTCGAAGCGGGTCAATTGTTGGCGGCCAGGTGGTCCTTGGATGACCATGATCCTGGCGCCGCATTGACTTGGCTCGATCAAATGGGTCCAGGTGTGGCCAGAAGAACCATGGCTCTTCGCATGCGGCTCAAAGCCAGTCGCATTTTGGGGCAATACAACCAAGCCTTGGAGACGGCCAGGTTGTTGGCCAAACACCGGGCGTTTTCAACGCTGGCAGCGCAAAGTTTGCTCAACAGTCTGATCTCCTCGAGCTTCAAGGCTTGCCGAGAAAGCGCGCAAGTCACCCAAGTTTGGGCCTCATTGGATCCGCTCGAGCGCGACACCCCTGCAGTGGTCCTCCAAGCGTGTGCGCAGGCCTTGGCTCTGGGCTTGGCCGCCGATCAAGTGCTGCAGTGGCTCAAACCGACGTGGGCCAAATTGCTCAAAAACCTCAACGCTTTGAGCCGCGAGGAGCGCACGCAACTCGTGGAGCTCACTCAAGTGGCGTTGGAGTCCTTAAAGCCCAGCACGGAGTGGCTCACCTTGATTGATCAGGTGATTCAGGCGCATCCCGGTGTTGTCGAGGTGAGTTATTTGTATGGGCAGTTGTGCCTACACCATGCCCTTTGGGGCAAGGCGCAGCAGCTGCTCGAGAGCGCTGTGGGCCGCTTGGGCAGCGTGGCGCTCAAGCGTCGAGCCTATGCCTCGTTGGCCCGATTGGCCGAGCAGCGCTCAGACGCTGGCGCGGCGCTCCAGGCTTGGCGACAATCCGCGCTCACCCAGTGAGCGCGCGCTCATGCCAGGGCATGGGGTCTGAGCTGCTCAGAGGCTATTGAGCTCAGACCGTGCCGAGCGTTTTAGGCTGAAAACGGCAAGTGCAATTGGCTCAAATCGCGTTTGGTCTCCACCAGCACCAAAGGACCTTGATCCAAACTCACCGCCGGTGCACGAACGCGCACAGGGCGGATCGCCTTGGGCTCTTGGGCCATTCTCTCTTGCGTGGCTTGCACTTTGAGGGGGTCTGATTGCACCCACTCCAGTTGGCTCGCGTGTGTCATCTCAACCAAGGAGGCGGTTGGCAACTCGAAGTGACCGACTTTGGGCATGCCTGAGGCAGCTTGGGCCGCGTCAGTCGTTGCTGCCACAAAGGCCGCAGCGCTCTCGCGCGTGTCTGATCTTGGCGCCGCGTGTTGAGCCACCAAGTCTTCGTGGGCCGAGGGGGACTCTTGGCGCAGTTCCTTGGGCTCCCTGTGGTCTTTGGCGCTTGAGCGCAGGCCTGGGCGTTGAGAGTCCGAGTCATGCTCCGAGAAGTCCAGCCGGTTTTGAGTCGATCCTTGATCGTGGTGCTGGCCTTGATCTTGTTCTTGGCCTCTCAAGTCCTCCTGCGAGGCACCGGCATGGATCGCTGGCTGGTCACCCTCTCGTGCAGGACGCTCGCGGCGCTCGCGCGTTTGGCGCGGTCTTCTCTCACGCGGCTCACGCTGCTCTGTGTTGGCAGCGCCTGGAGCTGAATGGGCATTGGGCTCCCCGTTCAAGCCCGCCGCGTTGGACGGTGTCAAGGCATGGGACTCTTGATCGGTCTGAGTCATGGATCTCTCGTTGGCGTCAGCGCGTGGGGCGCGTTCGCTGCGTTCACCACGCTCGCCACGCTCACCACGATCTGAGCGTTCACCGCGTCTACCCCGGTCTTTGCGTGCATCGCCGCGCTCGTTTCTCTTGGGCTCTTGGCCCTCGGCGCCTTCTTGTGCAGGCGCGCTCGAAGAGGAGGGGGCGCCAGCGCGCTCGGCCGACTCATCCCTGGGCGGGCGTGCGCCACGCTCAGGGCGGGGGCTGCGGGGGGCGGCACTGTCGCCACGGTTGTCAGTCTGACCCTCAGGGCTTTTGGACTTGCTGTCGGGTTTATCGCCACGCTCACCGCGCTCGGTGCGCTCACCCGAGCGTCTTCCGCGGCGTTGGTCACGACCGCGAGCACCCTCTCGGGGTTCACGCATTTCGCGGCCACCTTCACGTCTGCCTTGGGTGGTTTTGGCATTCAAAGCGTCGCTCGAGGCGGTTTTCTCGTCCGCGTTGGGCGTGTCTTTTTTGGCGCCAAACAAGGATTTGAACCATCCGACAAAACCGCTGCTGGCCACTTCGGTGGCCGTTGGGTTGGGGGTGGGCGTGGTCTTGGTCGTTTTGCCCAAAGCCACTGGGGCGGGTTTGGGTTCGGCTTGAGGCGCGGGTGCGTCGGGCAAGACCCCTTTGATCATGGGGGTCTGGCGATTGGTGGGCTCTTGTGAGCGGCGGGTGACGGCGGTGGCATCTTCCACATCGTCCACCATCTTGTAGCTCACGTCCATGTTGTCCAAGCGCGGATCGTCGTGCTTTAAACGCTCGAGTTTGTAGTTCGGTGTCTCCAAAGCCTTGTTGGGGACCAAGAGCACGCTGATGCGTTGTTTGATCTCGATTTTGGCAATTTCAGTGCGCTTTTCATTGAGCAAGAACGAAGCGACTTCAACCGGCACTTGGGCGTGAACGGCAGCGGTGCCGTCTTTCATGGATTCTTCTTGGATGATGCGAAGAATTTGCAATGCCGAGCTCTCGGTGTCGCGCACGTGTCCTGAGCCTCCACAACGTGGGCAAGGGATAGAGGCGCCTTCAGACAAGGCGGGGCGCAAGCGCTGGCGGCTCATCTCCATGAGACCAAATTTGCTGATCGTGCCAAACTGCACGCGCGCGCGGTCTTGTCGCAAGGAGTCGCGCAAGCGGTTTTCCACGTCGCGGCGATTGCGAGACTCTTCCATGTCAATGAAGTCGATGACGATCAAGCCGCCTAAGTCGCGCAGACGCATTTGGCGTGCCACCTCTTCGGCGGCTTCTAAATTGGTTCGCGTGGCGGTCTCTTCAATGTCACCACCACGGATGGAGCGTGCCGAGTTGACGTCGACCGAGACCAAAGCTTCGGTGTGATCAATCACAATCGCGCCGCCACTGGGCAGGTTCACCGTGCGCGCATAGGCCGATTCAATTTGGTGCTCGATTTGGAAGCGACTGAACAAAGGGGCGTCGTCGCGGTAGCGTTTGACCCGCGCTGCATGCTCGGGCATGACGTGGGACATGAACTGATGGGCTTGGTCAAAGATGTCATCGGTGTCGATCAAAATGTCGCCAATGTCATTGTTGAAGTAGTCCCGGATGGCACGAATGACCAAACTGGACTCTTGATAGATCAAGTAAGCACCCTTGCCCGACTTGGCGGCACCGTCAATGGCGGTCCACAATTTCAAGAGGTAGTTCAAGTCCCATTGGAGTTCGGGCGCCGAGCGTCCAATACCGGCGGTTCTGGCAATGATGGACATGCCGCCTGGGTATTCCAGTTGGTCCATGGCCTCTTTGAGTTCGGCGCGGTCGTCACCCTCAATGCGGCGACTCACGCCACCGCCTCTGGGGTTGTTGGGCATGAGCACGACGTAGCGGCCAGCCAGTGAGATAAAGGTCGTGAGGGCCGCGCCCTTGTTGCCACGCTCTTCTTTTTCGACTTGGATGATCAGCTCTTGGCCTTCTCGGATCACATCTTGGATGCGAGCTTGAGAGGGCGAGACGTTGCTGCTGAAAAACTGTTTGGAGATTTCTTTAAAGGGCAAGAAGCCGTGGCGCTCTTCGCCGTAGTCGACAAAGCAAGCCTCTAGAGAAGGCTCCACGCGAGTGACCACGGCTTTGTAGATGTTGCCTTTGCGTTGTTCACGACCTTCGATTTCGATTTCGTAGTCGAGCAGTTTTTGTCCGTCGACAATGGCCAAGCGTCTCTCTTCAGACTGGGTGGCGTTGATGAGCATCCTTTTCATTGATGCGTTCCTTTACATGATTCAATACATCACAGGTCCATGACGGACCAACGATGCCAGAAACAATGCCAAGAATGAGGGGAACTGCCGCGAGGACTTGTGTCTGATTCGCCCCTTTCAGGGGCGACAACAAGGTGTGGGCACGTGGAGTGGAGCAAGAAAGCTCAGGGGCAACAAGGCTAGAAAAACACTTGTCAAACGCTGCATTAAGCGGGTTTGGATTGGGCGCGTGCACCCAGCGCTTGTCTTTGGGAAAAACCCAAACAAGTCAAGGGAGTGCAGCAACATGATCCAGACCAACTTAAAATTCATTTCTTACTTTTAATCCGTTTGACGCGTCGGCATTGCTCTCACGCGTGAAACTTTTGGTGTATTCCGTATCAAAATTCTATGGACATCGGCTCGACCGCTGGGGGTGGGCACCACTTGCGCTTCAATGGAGGCTAAGTCTGTGCATCAAAACCCATCGGGGCATCGACCTCGCAGTGAACGCTTAGACGTGATCTAATTGGCAAATTAAATCAAGCACTTGGAAGCATTCGCTGGTGAAAGACATTATACGACCCTCTGGCCTCAATAATCCAGAAAAAGCAAGAATCATTGAAGTCGATGCCGACTCCAGTGCCCAGCGGCTCGACAATTTTTTGATGCGCGAGCTCAAAGGCGTGCCCAAAACCCATGTTTATCGCATCATTCGCTCCGGCGAGGTGCGCATCAACAAAGGGCGCGCGAGTGCGCAGACTCGACTCGAAGTGGGGGATTTGGTGCGCATACCGCCCCTGCGCACGTCTCAAGAGGCCGAGCACAAGAGCGAGCAGGCACAAAGCGGGGCCATCCCGGCACGTGATTTTCCTGTGTTGCTCGAGGATGAGGGCTTCATGGCCATCGACAAACCCGCCGGTGTGGCGGTCCATGGGGGCAGTGGGGTGAGTTTTGGCGTCATCGAGCAGCTGCGCTTGGCGCGCCCGAGCATCAACGCCTTGGAGTTGGTCCACCGCATTGATCGCGAAACCTCGGGAATTTTGTTGGTGTCTAAAAAAAGAAGTGCCTTGCTGCACTTGCAAAACCAATTTCGTGAAAGGGAAACTGGTAAAACTTACTTGGCTTTGGTGGTGGGCCAGTGGCCCTCCAACCGCAAAGTCATTGATTTGCCACTGGAGCGTTATTTGCTCGACAACGGTGCCCAAATGGGCGAGCGCCGCGTGCGGGTGGTGAGCGCCCAAGACCCAAACGGCATGCGCGCGATCACATTGGTGAGGGTCGCCAAGTTGGTGGGTCCTTACTCACTTCTAGAAGTCACCATCAAAACTGGGCGCACCCATCAAATTCGCGTGCATCTGGCAAGCTTGGGCTACCCCATCGCAGGCGATCAAAAGTATGCAAGCGATGCGCAAAACAAAGCCACCGCCGCCGTGGGGCTCAAGCGCATGTTTTTGCACGCTTGGCGTTTGAAATTCATCCACCCCAGAACCGCCTTGCCCATTGAGCTCGAGTGCCCTTTGCCCCAAGAGTTGCAGTCCTTTGTCGAAAGCGCCCAAGCGGGCGAACACTCGCGTGTGCGCGCTCCATCCACCTAGGGTGACGGGGCCTTGGCGATTGGTGTTTTTGTTTTTTTATAATCCCCCCCATGAGCAAACCTAGCCGAGCGATCAAACCCAAGCGGCGCTATGACCTGATCGCTTTCGATTGGGATGGCACTTTGTTTGACTCCACCCAGCACATTGCCAGGAGCATTCAACAAGCGGTGAAAGACGTTGGAGGAGCGATGCCCGATGAAGCGGCGGCGGCCTTTGTGATTGGTTTGCCTGTACACGCCGCCCTTGCCCGAGTGGCCCCCGACGTCAAGCCTGAACAGTACGAGGCCTTGGAGATGAGGTTTCGTCACCACTTTCACGCGCTGGCCCATGAGCTCACCTTGTTCCCCGGTGTCGTTGAGATGCTCAGTCTTTTGCGCGAAACTCACCACGGCCTAGGGATTGCCACAGGGCAAAGTCGCGCAGGCTTGAACCGGCTGCTGGCGAGCAGCCCATTGAGTGCCTTCTTTGACGCCACCCGCACGGCCGACGAGACCCGCGGCAAACCCGACCCCCAAATGCTCAAAGAGCTCATGGCCCATTGTGGGGTGAGTGCTGAAAGAACCTTGATGGTGGGCGACACCTGCCATGACCTCGAGATGGCCAAGCGCGCGGGTTGCGACAGTTTGGCCGTGACCTATGGCGCACAAAAGGCCGCGGATTTAACCCCGTTTGGGCCCTTGGCGCTTGTGCAAAGTGTGGATGAGATGGTGCAATGGTTCCACGCGAACGGCTAGCCCCCGCCATCTCACTTCAGCAAGAGCTCAACAGCCAGTGTGAGGACCGTCACTGATGGACGAGTTCACTTGGGTGCCTTTGTGCACAGGCGCGGCGTTGCAGGAAGCGGGCTTGGCGGTGGATTTTGATGTGCTGTACAGGGGTCAAACGTGTCGCGCATTTGCCATACGCTTTGAGGGCCAGGTGCACGCGTATGTGAACCGTTGTGCTCATATTGCCATGGAGATGGATGCGCGGGAAAATCATTTCTTCGATCCGACACGCCAGTGGCTCATGTGCGCCACGCATGGTGCGTTGTATGAGCCTCAAACGGGTCGTTGCGCCAGTGGGCCGTGCAGAGGTGGGCTGATCAAAATTGCGATCCATGAAGACGACCGCTTGGTTTTTTGGCAGACCGCTTACAATTTGATACCGGTGGCCTGATTCATGACGGCATGGGGCCAGAGCGTCCAGCATGGCCCAAGCCTTTGCGCCTGGGCAGTGAGTCTTGCCCTGGCGCACATGCGTGTTGTGCAGGGGTTGAACTGGTGAGCCGCTTCATGGGGTTGCAAGAACCCCGCAGGCACTTGGATGGTTGGATGGTTGGATGGTTGGGGGGGTGGGGGCGAGGCGCGAGGCGCATTGAGCCCTGTGTTTTATTGTTGCCGCGATGGCTTTTTTAACGAATTATTGGTTTACTCATGACTTCAGAATCCACCCCTGCCCACGACACCGCTCCTGAGCCGCTCGCGCACGCAAGCGCGCAGGCTCAGCCCTCGAGCCCTCACGCGTCTTCAGATGTGCCCCATTGGGAGCGAGAGACGCTAGAGCGCTTGGTCATGGCCAGCTTGGAAGAGCAAAAACAACAACGCCGCTGGCGGGTGTTTTTTCGTTTCGCATGGCTCTTTTTGTTCGTGGCGGTGCTGCTGTTGAGCTTTTACAAGGGGGGTGTCTCGACCAGTGTTAGCAGTCCCCACACGGCGGTGGTCCAGATCAAAGGTGAGATTGCCTCCGATAGCGAGACGAGCGCCGACAGTGTGATCGAAGCCTTGCGCTCGGCTTTTGAAGAAGACAGCGCCAAAGCGGTCGTGCTCTTGATCAACTCACCCGGGGGCTCACCCGTGCAAGCGGGCATCATCAATGATGAAGTCAGGCGCTTGAGGACCTTGCACAACAAGCCTGTGTATGCAGTGATTGAGGAGATGGGGGCTTCCGCGGCTTACTACATCGCCGTCTCAGCCGACAGTATTTATGTCGACAAAGCCAGCATTGTGGGCAGCATTGGCGTGTTGATGGATGGCTTTGGCTTCAATGGTCTGATGGACAAACTGGGCATTGAGCGCCGGCTCCTCACGGCCGGTGAGAACAAAGGTTTCTTGGATCCCTTCACTGCTGAGAGCAAATCCCAAAAAGCCTTTGCGTTGGCCATGCTCGAGCAAATTCACCAACAATTCATTGCGGTGGTGCGCCTTGGACGCGGCAAGCGACTGCATGAAACACCCGAGATTTTTTCTGGCTTATTTTGGAGTGGCGAAGAGGCCATCAAATTGGGTTTGGCCGATGAGCTCGGTAGCTTGGATTACGTCGCGCGTGAGGTGATCAAGGCCGAGGATGTGGTGGACTACACCCACCGCGACAACGTGGCGGAGAGATTGGCCAAACGTTTTGGGGCCGAAGTGGGCGCAAGCGCTGTGAAGACCTTGCTCGCGCAGCACCTGAGCTTGAAGTGAGCCCTTTGGAGGGTTCGCGTCTCAAATACCCAGCAAGAAAATGCAGGGGTCTTTGAGCTTGGGTTTGATCGAACGCGCTCTCCAGACCTCCACCAAATGCGACTCGATGTGTTCGCTCTCTAGCCCCAAGCCGCAGGCCACGGCCAACCGTGTTTGTGCCGAGAGGGTCTGCAGCAAGGACTCGAGCATGCTGTCGTTTCGGTAGGGGGTTTCAATGAAGATTTGGGTTTGGAGAGACTTGCGCACCCATTGATCCAAGTAACGCACGCGCTCAAGCCGGGCTTCCTGGGCCTGGGGTAAATAGCCCACAAAGCTGAAGTTTTGGCCATTCATGCCGCTGCCCGAGAGGGCCAGCATCAAAGAGTTGGGGCCCACCAAGGAGCGCACCTGAATGCCCAGCGCATGCGCTGCACGCACAAGCGAGCTGCCCGGGTCGGCAATGGCGGGCATGCCCGCCTCGCAAGCGAGCCCCAAATCTTGTCCTTGCAAGACGACTTGCAGCAATTCTTTGCCATTGAAAGCCCCTTGGTGATCGCCTTTTTTATGGGCCTCTCGAGGCAACTCCACCATCACTTGGGACTGCAAGGCGGTCTTTAAGGGGCTGAGCTCGTTGATGCGTTTTAAAAAGGCCCGATGGGACTTGGCGTTTTCGCACACCCAGTGGCTCAAAGTGGCGGCCATGTCGATGGTTTTTTGCGGCAAGCACTCGGTGAGGGGTACTTGGTGGGTGCAGCCAAAATCCAAGGGCGTGGGGACAAGATACAAGGTGCCAGTGTGCATGGGGGGGTGGTGTTCCTGGTGGGGTGGATTAGGCCACGGTGGGCTGGGTCATGGTGAGCACATTCAGGCCCGCGCGGCGCAGCATCGCTAGCGTGCGGATGAGGGGCAAGCCAATGAGGGCCGTGGGGTCGTCACTCTCGATTTTCTCGAGCAGCGCCACCCCTAGGGATTCGCATTTGGAGGCGCCCGCGCAGTCATAGGGCTGGTCTTTGAGCAAGTAAGCCTCAATTTCTGCATCGCTCAGTGCACGAAATGTGACGCGCACATCGGCCACCTGAACCTCCTCAAAACCAGACTCTTGACAGCGCACGCACACCGCGGTGTGAAACCGCACCGCTTGGCCGCTCATGCGTCGCAACTGTGCACTGGCCACGGCGTGCTCCAGGGGTTTGCCCAAGGCCTCGCCTTGGAGTTCGGCCACTTGGTCGCAGCCAATCACCCAGGCCTGGGGGTGTTGACGGCTCACCGCTTGAGCCTTGGCCAGGGCCAAGCGCTCGGCCAGCTCGCGCGGATTTTCCTTGGGGTGTGGGGTTTCGTCCACAAGTGGTGCGACACACTCAAAGGGCCACTGGAGTCGCTGCATCAAGTCTTTTCGGTAAAGCGAGGTCGAGGCCAAAATCAATGCTCGGGCCGAGCTGGGGTGCTGCATGTCAGACCATTTCAAGATAAAAAAAGACCAAGAAACTGAACGGCGCTGGGGCCGTGGAGCCGCGCTTGGAGGGCGCGAGCATTGTGGACAGTGGTCTTTCTCACGACCAAAGCCACCTACAATGTGTCTGGATGATAGCGCCTAGTGAATCGGTCTTGAAAGGTGTTCTTGGGGATCACTCGCTCAAGTGCTTTCTTTTTTTGCGCTTTCTCTCTCGCACTCTCGCTGTTTTGATTGATCGATTGTCCTCACACGCCTAGCCCTCCCACCATGACCAAAGCCTTCGATCTCCAGCGTTTGAATGTGCCCCAACTGGCCCAGCAAAATGCCCACTTGCAAGGCACCTTGTCACTGGGTGAATTGGATCGTTTGGGTCTGGGGTTGGCGGCTGGCGCATCGCTCGAGCCCGCCGCCATCGACACACCCTTGGCGCCCCATGCTGATGGGCCTGTCGTGCAGTGGTCCATGGCTTTTTTTGAGTCCGAGTTGCCTGCACTCAACACCACCTCCCCCATGGTGGTCTCGAGCCCCCGAATTGCACCCCTTGGGCAATTGCTCGCGCGCGAGCATCCCACCTTGGTGCTGGGTGTTAAAGCTCGCGTGAGCTTGGTGTGTCAACGCTGCTTGGCGCCCTTTGAGGAGGCCTTGGAGGTGCAACGCCGGTTTTATTGGGTGGCCAATGAAGACACGGCTTTGGCACTGGATGAGGCGCTGGAGGACGACTTGCTGGTCTCGAGTTCGGCCTTCGATGGCCAAGCCCTGGTGGAAGATGAGCTGATCTTGGCCATGCCCTTGGTCCCCATGCATGACACCTGTCCTGTTGCTTTGTCCCCACAACAGGGCTCGTCAGCGCAGGACGACTTGTTGTCTTCGCGCCCCAATCCTTTTTCTGTTTTATCGGGCCTGAAGGTCAAAAAGGGCTAAATCTTCGGTCTTTGGTCTATAATAATCGGTTCTGTGTCGAGCTCTGTCCCAAGTCAATGGGCGGTCTGCTCAGACCCCTTGGAGGCCTTGAATTGAGGTCTTTTGTCCCCAACCATCGTCTAGGAGCCTCACATGGCTGTCCAGCAAAATAAAAAATCTCCTTCCAAGCGCGGTATGCACCGCTCGCACAACGCGTTGAATGTGCCCGGCATTGCCGTGGAGCCCACCACTGGCGAGACACATTTGCGCCACCACATCAGCCCCAGTGGCTTTTACCGTGGTCGCAAGGTGCTCAAAACCAAGACTGAAGTTTAATTTTTTGTCCATCTCTCAAGAAGGCCCGTTGCACTGCGCGATGCTCGGCCCTTCCGACAGACCCCGTGGAAATTGCCTTGCCCGCGCCTTTTGATTCAATCCTATGTTGACAATCTCTGTTGACTTCATGGGAGGGGATCATGCCCCCAAAGTTCGACTCCTCGCTTGTCAGCGTTTTTTGGACAAGCATGCGGACAGTGAACTTTTATTGATCGGCCAAGAAGGTGCGCTTCATGGCTGGTCTCACCCGCGCGCGCGCCTTGTCCATGCCAGCGAAGTGATTGAAATGGACGACCCGCTCGAGGTGGCCCTCAGGCGCAAGAAAAATTCTTCCATGCGCGTTTGCATTGAGCAAGTGAAATCAGGACAAGCCCAGGTGGCGGTCTCTGCGGGCAACACTGGTGCGCTGATGGCCATTTCTCGCTACGTTCTTAAAACACTGGAAGGCATCGATCGGCCCGCCATCGCGGGGCAAATGCCCAACGTGACAGGGGGTGTCACCACCATGCTGGACTTGGGGGCCAATGTGGATTGCACGCCTGAGCATTTGCTGCAGTTTGCGGTGATGGGCTCGGCCTTGGTGTCGGTGCTGCAAAATAAGCCCAACCCGAGCGTGGGGTTGCTCAACATTGGCGAGGAGGTCATCAAAGGCAACGAGATGATCAAGAAAACCGCAGAGTTGCTGCGTGCCGCGTCTCAAGCGGGCGATTTGAATTTTGTCGGCAATGTTGAAGGCAATGATATTTTTAAAGGCACCACAGACATTGTGGTGTGCGATGGTTTTGTGGGCAATGTGGCCCTCAAGACCTGTGAAGGCCTGGCCGCCATGGTCAGCAGCCTCTTGAAACAAGGCTTTGAGAAAAACATCTTCACTCGCTTGGCTTACCTGGTGAG
>CAIMTJ010000009.1 GCA_903844385.1 uncultured Burkholderiales bacterium | reverse complement strand
TTTTTACTGCAACCCGACGCTCTTAAATCCCACGACACAAACCATGACTCAGGGCCGAAGGTTACAGTTGGCCGATGTGGCATTGAAGTATTCAATCCCCATCATCGAAGACGATGCTTACTCAATGCTCCCTTTAAGCGTGCCGACGGCTTTGGCGAGCATTGCGCCCGAATTGACCTATTACATCACCGGTTTTTCTAAATGCTTTGGTGCTGGTTTGAGGAGCGCCTTTGTCTCCTCGCCCAACGAACGGGCCTCTCAGCGCCTGGCGGGTGCTTTGAGAGCGACAACGGTGATGGCTTCACCCATCACCAACGCACTCACCACGCATTGGATTGAAGACAATACAGCAGATCGCATGTTGTTGGCTATCAGAAAGGAATGCCAAGAGCGCCAAAAACTGGTTTCAAAACACCTCGGATCCATACCCATGCAAACTTCACCAGAGTGTTTCCATGTTTGGCTTAGCATGGTGAACAACTGGAGTGCAATTGAATTTGCCTCATACCTCAGGGGCAAGGGCGTGAGTGTGGTCGCCAGTACAGCTTTTTCAACCTTGCCTGACCCCGCTCAAGCCGTGAGGATTTGTCTGGGCGGTCCTGTGAGCATCGATGAGTGTGATCGTCATCTGAATGTCATTTCTGAAACACTGAACAATCCTGTTCACTCCCATTTAACTGTCTAATTGGATTTACCATGGAAAACAAACCGCCTTTGCCCCCCTTTAACGAGGAGAGTGCATGTCAAAAAATCAGGATGGCCGAGGACGCTTGGAATTCTCGCGATCCGGTGCGTGTGAGTCTTGTTTACACGCAAGATACCGTTTGGCGCAACCGCTCTGAGTTTCCTGTTGGACGTGCTCAGGTCGTTGAGTTTCTTTCGCGCAAGTGGGTCAAAGAGCTTGAGTACCGATTGATCAAAGAGCTTTGGGCTTATACAGACAATCGAATTGCAGTGCGATTTGCCTATGAATGGCACGATGATTCGGGTCATTGGTACCGAAGTTTTGGCAATGAAAACTGGGAGTTCAATGCGGCAGGTTTGATGCAAAGGCGCTTTGCCAGCATCAATGATTTACCGATTCAAGAAACGGACAGAAAATTCTTTTGGCCCTTGGGCCGACGCCCAGATGATCACCCTGGTCTTACAGCGCTGGGACTGTGATTGATTAGACTGGCGCTCATTGGCGCGACCTCAGTTTCATAGGGTTTGTCACGGTTTCAGGGCACGCTAATGTTGACGGGCTTGAAGTGATTGGACATGAATGTTGACCCAAGAGGGTCTTGGGATTTTTGTCCCGTGACTGAACGCATCGCTCAGTCGCAGTTTCTAAATCAAGTGGGTGTTGCCCACTCTAAAATACCCCATTCAGAGGCGTCTTCATGATGGTGCTGGACGGCTGCGGTATCGATCGAGCTGCGGGTGATGTGAAGGGGTAGAACTTGGTTCACCAGTTGCTTGATGGTGGACTGTTCTATATGCCACGATTGGCCGCTCCAGCGGCCAAATGTGATTTCAAACGCTGGACCCAGTGGTGTGCAAGGGCGAACCCGCATCACGTATTCGCCCGACACAAAAAGGCGAGTTCCACCCGAGCCATTCGCCTTCAAAGGTTCGGCCAAGGCCAAGCGTTGTCCTTCTGAGCCCGCCAAGCGCTCCCAGACCTCGTGGTAGACCCCATGGATGCCCGTTTCTATGACCCTCTCAGGCGTCTCAAACACCATGTAACCCTCGTCCACGGTGTCTCTCGGTGCTTGGTAGTCCACCAAGCGGTGCCAAGTGCAAACCTCGCCATCGTGGCGCTCGCTTACCCTGGTCAGTCCACTAAAGCCCTGACAGGATTGTGACTCAGAGACCGGTACACGCAAGTCTGCATGCCAGACAGACAATTGCATCCAGCGCACAAAAGTCGAGTTGTCATTGAGCTCGGGGGTGGTTAAGCGTGTACGGGCCCAAACACCGAAGTAACGCGAGGGCACAGGTCCTGAAACCTTCGCCATGGGTGCAGGCCACAAACTGCTGGATAAGTTATTCATAGGCAAGGGGAAACACTTGGAGGCGCTTGTAAAAAGCGATGTCGTGGTTGGGCCACAGTTGCGCGCCTGTGCGCGCAGCCAAGGCCTTGAGTTTTCGAATGCTGTCGATGGCCATTGCTTCGTTCTCCTGCCAAAGGCCCCCTGGTGCGATCTCGTAGTCCA
>CAIMTJ010000008.1 GCA_903844385.1 uncultured Burkholderiales bacterium | reverse complement strand
GTTGATTTGTGAACATCTAAACCGATGAATTTGTTAAACTCTCGCATGACTTGCCTCCTAAATTTTGGCTCTGGGCTTGGGTTAAAACCCAAGCTTAACCCACGTCGCTTTAGGTTGGCAGGTCAATACATTTTGTCTAGGGCACTTGGTCGTTCATGATCGGTGTCTCAGGGCGAATTCAAAGAAGGTCTAGAGTTTGAAATCATAGTCCACCCCCACAGGGGCGTGGTCGGAGAAGCGTTCCTCTTTGAAAACAAAGGCGCTTTGGGCGAACTTGGCCAAACCCGGGGTGGCCAGCTGGTAGTCGATGCGCCAGCCGACATTCTTGGCATAGGCTTGACCGCGTTGACTCCACCAGGTGTAGGCCTCGTCGCCTTGCTCGGGATAAAGTTGACGGTAGACATCGACCAAGCCGGTGGTGTCGATCAACTGCGTGAGCCACGCGCGCTCTTGGGGCAAAAAGCCCGAGTTCTTGAGGTTGCCCTTCCAGTTTTTCAAGTCAATCGGGTGGTGAGCAATGTTCAAGTCCCCCATCAAGATGAATTCCCGCTCTTTGGACAAGGCCAACAAATGGGGATAAACGAGGTCCAAAAAAGCGTACTTGGCGGTTTGGCGATCGTCGCCACTGGAGCCACTGGGAAAGTAGGCGCTGATCAAGCTCACGCGCCGGTCTTGGCGGTCAAAGCGCTTTTCGATCCACCGCCCCTCGAGGTCAAAGGCGGGGTTGCCCAACCCGACCTTAATCTCGGTGGGCTTGGCGTGGGTGTACAGACCCACGCCCGAGTAGCCTTTTTTCTCGGCATGGTGAAAGTGACCCGCCAGGCGCTGGCCTTGAAGGTTCTGGACCACTTTCATCTCCTCGCTCATGTCGCCGTCTTGGGCTTTGAGCTCTTGCACACCGACAGCGGCGCAGTCTTGGGTTTGCAGCCAGTTAAAAAACCCCTTGCTGTGGGCCGATCGCACGCCGTTGAGGTTGGCCGAGATGATGCGCATAAAGAGACTTTGGGGTGGGTCGTGTTGATGAAGAGCTCAGAGGTTCAAGGCGGGCGGCGTCAAACAGGTCTGGCCGCAGGGGCTGATTTTAGGCGGGATTGGGCCAAGAGCGCTCGTTTTCAGTCTCCCAACAGGGGACTGTTTAAAAATAGCCCCAGGGCCGCGGCCCTCTCTTTGTTGGAAGTGGGGCAGTCGGGCGCACTAAAATGCCCGTGAGACTAGAGACCCAAAGCGCCAGGGCCGGTCTCACACGACTGCAGACGAGCATGGATGCCAATGGATGCAAATGGATGCGATTGATATTGAAATGGATTGTTGATGAACCCCCTCCCCCTCCCTCAAGACCCCCAGGCCGCGGCCCAATCCTTTGTCGCCTTTGCCCTTCAATCAGGGGTCTTGAAGTTTGGCGAGTTCGTGACCAAAGCGGGACGTGTCACGCCTTATTTTTTCAATGCAGGGCTCTTTGACGATGGTCAAAAACTCTCTCGACTCGCGTCCTTTTACGCGCAAGCCTTGCTCGCGAGTGGCATCGAGTTTGACATGATCTTTGGGCCGGCTTACAAGGGCATTCCGCTCGGAGCCGCCTTGGCCATGGAATTGGCCCGCTTGGGCCACAATGTGCCCTTTGCATACAACCGCAAAGAGGCCAAAGACCACGGCGAGGGCGGCACCATCGTGGGCGCACCGCTCAAGGGTCGCGTCTTGATCGTGGACGATGTGATGAGTGCGGGAACGGCGGTGCGAGAGTCCATGCAGATCATTGAGGCCCATGGCGCCAAAGCACAAGCGGTGGTGATTGCGCTCGATCGCCAAGAAAAAGCCACCGAGGTGGTGAATGGCCAGACCCGGGACGTGGCCTACAGCGCCGTGCAGTACGCGCGCGACACGCTCGCGTTGGAAGTCTGCGCTGTGGCCACTTTGGACGATTTGCTGGCTTATTTGGCAAGCGATGCGGGAACTCCCAGCAGCGAACTGCTCACCCGCGTGAGAGCCTACCGGGATCGCTACGGCGTTTGATCTCCCGTTGGCCTCTTCGCTTGCTCGCCCCTTTTGAGCGTGCAAGCCTTAGAGAGCGGCCAACTTGGCTTGCATCAAATCGTTGACCACTTGCGGATTGGCCTTGCCTTTGCTCGCTTTCATCACTTGACCGACCAAGGCGTTGAAGGCCTTGTCTTTGCCGGCCTTGATTTGGGCGATGTTGTCAGGGTTGGCGGCAATCACTTGGTCAATGATGGCCTCCAGTGCGGAGGTGTCGTTCATCGACTTGAGCCCCAAGCGGTCGATCCATTGGTCCACCAGGGCTTGGGCCGTTTGGGGGTCGCTTTGACGGGCAGACTCGTCGGCCCACAAACTCTCGAGCAGCGTCTTGGCAGCATGGTTGGACAAAGTCGTGTCCATGATGCGCACGATCATCCCCGCCAGCGTAGGGGCCGACAGCGGGCAGGCTTGAAAGTCCAAGTGAGCCGCGTTGAGTCGCCGGCTCAACTCCCCCATCATCCAGTTGCTCGTCAATTTGGCTTGGGCACCGAGGGCCACGGCTTGTTCGAAATAGTGAGCCGTGTCTTGACTTTGGGTGAGGATGCTCGCGTCGTCTTCGGGTATGCCAAAGTCGCGCACAAAGCGTTGCGCTTTGTCGCGGGGAAGCTCCCCCATGCGCGATTTCACCTCGGAGACCCAAGCGCGATCGACCACCAAGGGTGGCAAGTCAGGGTCCGGGAAATAGCGGTACTCGGCCGCATCCTCTTTGGTGCGCATCGATTTGGTCTCACCCGTGTCGGGGTTAAAGAGCACGGTGGCTTGGATGATTTTGTGGCCATCCAAAATCTGTTCAATCTGCCACCTCACCTCATAGTCAATGGCTTGCTGCATGAACTTGAAGCTGTTCAAGTTCTTGATCTCTCGCCGTGTGCCCAAAGGCTCGCCGGGGCGGCGCACCGACACATTGGCGTCGCAGCGAAAACTTCCCTCTTGCATATTGCCGTCACAAATGCCAATCCAGGTGACGATTTTGTGCAAAGCCTTGGCGTAAGCAACCGCTTCCAGGCTCGAGCGCATGTCGGGTTCGGTCACGATCTCGAGCAAGGGCGTGCCCGCGCGGTTCAAATCGATGCCGGACTGGTTGACAAAGTCCTCGTGCAGGGACTTGCCCGCGTCTTCTTCCAAATGCGCACGCACGAGACGGACCGATTTTTTCGTCTCGCCCAAGAAAAACTCCACCTCACCGCCCACCACCACGGGGATCTCAAACTGGCTGATTTGGTAGCCTTTGGGCAAATCGGGGTAGAAATAATTTTTTCGCGCAAAAATGCTGCGCTCGGAAATCTCGCCACCCACGGCCAGGCCAAACTCAATGGCGCGCTCAACTGCTGCGCGGTTCATCACTGGCAAGGTGCCGGGGAGGGCCAAATCCACAGCGCAGGCTTGGGTGTTGGCTTCGGCGCCAAAAGCGGTGGAGGCGCGCGAGAAAATTTTGCTCTGGGTGGTGAGTTGGGTGTGGGTCTCAAAGCCAATCACCACCTCAAAGCCGTCGATCAAGGGCGAGGCGTGTGGGGAAGTAGAACTCATGCAGCGCTCCCAGGTCGTTGTGTGTGCCACTCGCTCACCCCTTGGTAGCGGTGGGCGACGTTCAAGAGTTGTGACTCTTTCAAATAGTTGCCAATGAGCTGCAGGCCCACCGGCATGTGGCCCTCGCCAAAGCCACACGGCACGCTCATGCCGGGCAACCCCGCCAAAGAAGCGGGCAAGGTGAAGATGTCGGCCAAGTAGTTGGAGAGGGGGTCGTTGGATTTTTCACCGAGTCTCCAGGCCACTGTCGGCGCCACCGGCCCGGCAATCACATCACAGTGGGAGAACGCGCGCTGAAAGTCCTCAGCAATCATGCGGCGAATTTTTTGCGCCTGCACGTAGTAGGCGTCGTAGTAGCCGTGGGAGAGCACATAGGCGCCGACCATGATGCGGCGCTGCACTTCGGCACCAAACCCCTCGGAGCGCGTCTTTTGGTACATCTCATCGAGGTCTTTGTACTCGCGCGTTCGGTAACCGAACTTCACCCCATCAAAGCGCGAGAGGTTGCTCGAGGCTTCTGCGGGGGCCAAGATGTAGTACACCGGGATGGAGAGTTCGGTTTTGGGCAACTCAATGTCCACGAGATGGGCGCCCAAGCGCACGAGCTCTTGGAGCGCCAACTCGACGGCTTGGCGCACATCTTCAGACAAACCCTTGGCAAAGAACTCCCGCGGCACGCCAATGCGCAGGCCTTGCAGGTCCGCGTTGAGCGCCAAGGTGTAGTCCTCCTTTGGGAGATCCAGTGAGGTCGAGTCCCGCTCCACATCGGGGCCACACATGGCGCTGAGCAAGATCGCGCAGTCTTCGGCACTGCGGGCCATGGGGCCGGCTTGGTCCAAACTGGAGGCGTAGGCGATCATGCCGTAGCGAGACGCCCGTCCATAGGTGGGTTTGATGCCAGTGATGCCGCAAAACGCAGCGGGCTGTCGAATCGAGCCACCCGTGTCCGTGCCCGTGGCCGCTGGGGTGAGCCCCATGGCCACGGCGGCAGCACTTCCCCCCGAAGAGCCCCCGGCGATGCGGGAGAAGTCCCACGGGTTGTGCACCACACCGTAAGCGGAGTTTTCATTGGCAGAGCCCATGGCAAACTCATCGCAATTGAGCTTGCCAAGGCTCACCATGCCCGCAGCCTGTAAACGCTCAACGACCGTGGCGTTGAAGGGCGAGCGGTAAGCGGCCAAGATCTTGGAGCCGGCGGTGGTGGGGAAGTCTTGCGTGACAAAAATGTCTTTGTGGGCGATCGGTACACCGTCCAAAGGACGGGCTTGGCCGCTTTGCAGGCGTTGGTCACTCGCATCGGCCTGCGCCAAGGTGTGCGCCTCGTTCATGCTCAAAAACGCCCCGCAAGACGCAGTGAGCGCAGCGGGCGCGCCCGCATGGGTGGCCGTCTCCTTGAGGGGGGGCGCGGCCTCGCCGCTGGCCACGTGGGCGAGACTGGCCGCGTGCAGGCGGTCTCGGGCGAGAAAGTGCTCGGCCACTTGGCGAGCACTCAGTTGTTGGGTCTGGAGGGCTTGTTGGAGCGCTTTCACGCTCATGTCGTGGATGGCGTTCATGTCAGGACTCGATCACTTTGGGGACCAAAAAGAGGCCTTGCTTGACTTCCGGGGCGCTTCGTTGGTTGGCTTCACGCGCGTTGGCTTCGCTCACCACGTCGGGGCGCAGGCGCAGGCTCACCTCGGC
This sequence comes from uncultured Burkholderiales bacterium, assembly GCA_903844385.1. Classification (GTDB taxonomy): domain Bacteria; phylum Pseudomonadota; class Gammaproteobacteria; order Burkholderiales; family Burkholderiaceae_C; genus Limnohabitans. The sequence continues at coordinate 4,974 of CAIMTJ010000008.1, read as the reverse complement.
CACCGCGGCGTAGGGGTGCGAGAGCGGCACCACACCGGTGGTGTCGACCGATTTGATTTGCTCGACCAGCTCAAAAAATGAATTGAGTTGGGTGAGCATGCTCTCGCGCTCGTTGGTGGTCATTTGCAGCTTGGCGAGTTCGCCAATTCGAGAGATTTCTTGCAGTGTCAAGGACATGGTCAAAAACCGTGAAAGTTGAAAAATTAAAGCTCGCGAATCAACGCGGGACTCTGGGGTTCGTGTATTATCACGCCCCAATGCTTGAGAAGTTTTGGGAGTTCCCAATTCAGCCCAAAAAAGAGGATGTTTGGGCGTCTCAAGCGCTTGTGGCCCCGACGGGCTTCAAGCGGCGTTTTAAGGTTTCAAGAGCCGCGCACCTGCGCAACCGCTCACCGTGTCAGCTCTTGTCGCCAAAGAGTCAAAGCGGTGTGCATTTGGGGAAATTTCATGTTTGGATCATTTCGTCGGTATTTTTCAACCGATTTGGCCATTGACTTGGGCACGGCCAACACCTTGATTTGGGTCAGGGACAAGGGTATTTTATTGGATGAGCCCTCCGTTGTGTCGATTCGGCACGAGGGTGGCCCCCAGGGCAAAAAAACCATTCAAGCGGTGGGTCGCGAAGCCAAAGCGATGCTGGGCAAGGTGCCTGGCAATATCGAGGCCATTCGTCCCATGAAGGACGGTGTCATTGCCGACTTCACGGTGACAGAGCAAATGCTCAAGCAATTCATCAAAATGGTGCACCCACGCTCCATGCTCAAACCCAGCCCTCGCATCATCATTTGTGTGCCCTGTGGCTCCACCCAAGTCGAGCGCCGTGCGATTCGCGAGTCGGCCTTGGGAGCGGGTGCTTCGGAGGTGTATTTGATTGAGGAGCCCATGGCCGCGGCCATTGGTGCGGGACTCCCCGTGAGTGACGCGAGCGGCTCTATGGTGGTGGACATCGGTGGCGGCACGACCGAAGTGGGCGTGATCTCCTTAGGGGGCATGGTCTACAAGGGCAGTGTGCGCGTGGGTGGCGATAAATTTGACGAAGCCATCATCAACTACATCCGCCGCAACTACGGCATGCTGATTGGTGACCCCACCGCCGAGATGATCAAAAAGAGCATCGGCTCGGCCTTTCCGGGCTCAGAGGTCAAGGAGATGGAGGTCAAAGGCCGAAATCTCTCAGAAGGCGTGCCCCGCTCTTTCACCATCTCGTCCAATGAGATTTTGGAGGCCTTGACGGACCCCTTGAACAACATCGTGTCGGCGGTCAAAAATGCACTCGAACAAACGCCCCCAGAGTTGGGGGCGGACATTGCCGAGCGCGGCCTCATGCTCACGGGCGGGGGCGCATTGCTCAGAGACTTGGACCGCTTGCTGGCCGAAGAGACGGGTCTACCGGTCTTGGTGGCCGAAGATCCGCTCACCTGTGTGGTGAGAGGTTGTGGCATGGCGCTCGAGCGCATGGAGAGACTGGGCGCGATTTTCACCAGCGAGTAAGTTTTTCAAGACGGCATTTGCAAGGGCGCTCCAGTCGGTGCAGACTGGGCGGCCTTGAATGGTTCGACTTTTAACCCATAGCCCAAACTTTTTGCCATGCCCCTGGGGACTCTCGACCGAACACCACCGCCTTTTTTCAAGCAAGGGGCAACGCCGCTTCATAAACTGATTTTCTTCACCACCTTGTCGGTGCTGTTGATGTTTTGTGACGTGAGGTGGCAGCTCACTTTGCCCTTGCGATCGGTGTTGTCTTTGATCTTGACACCCGCCCAGTGGCTCTCGCGCCAACCCCAGTTGCTCAGCGCTGGGGCCGTCGACTTTTTCGAAGACCGTGAGTTGGCCCAAAGCCGAGAGCAGCAAAACAAGGCGGCCTTGCTCGCCCAGTCCTTGCATGCCTCTCAAGTCGACCAGTTGCTGCTGGAAAACCGCCAATTGCGCGACTTGTTGGCGCTCAAGCAGCGCGTGAGCACCCCTTCTTTGGCCGCCCAAGTGATCTACGACGCGGCCGACCCGTTCACGCGCCGGGTGATCATGGACAAAGGCAGTGTGAGTGGCATTGAGCTGAGCTCGCCCGTCATGGACGAGCAAGGGATTGTGGGACAAGTCACCCGCGTCTACCCCTTGGTGAGTGAGGTCACCTTGATCATCGACAAGGACAACTCGATCCCGGTGCTCAACAACCGCACGGGAGCTAGGGGCGTGGCATTTGGTGAATCCAGTGGGGCGCCTTTGCTCGAGTTGCGCTACATGGCCGCCAATGCCGACATCCAAGAAAACGACATCTTGAGCACGAGCGGTGTGGATGGGGTCTATCCACCCGGTGTGCCGGTGGCGCGGGTGATCAAAATTGAGCGCACCGCCGACTCCATGTTTGCCCGCATCTTGTGTCAGCCCCTAGGGCGCGCACAAGGGGTTCGCCAAGTGTTGGTGCTCAAACCCGTGGGCTTTGATGAGCCCAAGCGCCCAGAGCCCGATGTCGTCAAAGCACCCATCAAAGCCGGGGCCAAGCCATGATCATGCCCCGCGGGCAGCAGTTGCTACTGCCGGCCAATCCGTTTTTCATTGCCCTGAGTTTGCTCTTGGCCTTGGTGCTCAACATGATTGAGAACATGAGCATTTTGGGCAACGCTGCATGGCGCCCCGACTTCTTGGCCTTGGTGCTGCTGTTTTGGGCCATCCATCAGCCGCAAAAAATCAGCATCGGCTGGGCTTTTGTCTTGGGGCTCGCTGCCGATGTGCACGAGGTCTCGCTCTTGGGTCAACACGCCTTGGCCTACACGGTGCTTGCTTTTTTTGCCACCCTGATTCACCGCCGATTGTTGTGGTTTTCGGTGCCGTCACAGGCCTTGCAAGTGCTCCCCTTGTTGATTGCCTCTCACGCCATCTCCATGGTGCTCAGAATGAGCCTGGGCACGAGCTTGGTGGGTTGGCCCATGTTGTTCGCGCCTTTTTTAGAGGCGATGCTTTGGCCACTCGTGAGTGTGATTTTGTTGGCGCCGCAGCGCCGCGCACCCGACCCCGATGAGAACCGGCCCCTATGAGTTTAGGGGGCAATATTGAGCTCGATCTCAGGCGCTTTCGCGCGCGTGTGTTGGCCGCCTCGGTGTTTGTTTTCTTTGCCTTTTCGCTTTTGGGGTTGCGACTCATTTATTTGCAAATTTGGCGCTACCAAGATTTGTTTGAACAAGCCGAGAACAACCGCAAAGTCATTGCCCCAGTGGTGCCCACTCGCGGGGTCATCATGGACAGAAACGGCGTCATCGTGGCGAGCAACTACTCGGCCTACACCTTGGAGATCACGCCCTCGAAGACCAAGATCGCGCTCGATGAGTTGATTGACGAGTTGAGCAAAGTCGTGCCCATTTATGCGCGCGACAAGCGGCGATTTAAAAAACTCCTGGACGAGTCCAAAAGCTTTGAGTCGGTGCCCATTCGCACACGGCTGAGTGACGAGGAGGTCGCGCGATTTGCCGCTCAGCGCTTTCGCTACCCAGGTGTTGAGATCAAAGCCCGCTTATTTCGCTCTTACCCGTTTGGTGCGTTGGGCAGCCACTTGATTGGCTACATTGGGCGCATCAATGAGGCTGAAAAAGCCAAACTCGAAGACGATGACGACCAAGACAACTACCGCGGCACCGACTACATCGGCAAGCTGGGTATCGAGCAAAGCTACGAGCGAGAGTTGCACGGTATCACCGGTTTTCACGAGATGGAGACGTCCGCTGGCGGCAGAGCCGTGCGGCGCTTGAGCTCGAGCCCGTCAACGCCGGGCAACACGGTCGTGCTGTCGGTGGACATCAAGTTGCAAAAGCTGATTGAAGACTTGTACGGCGATCGGCGTGGCGCCTTGGTGGCCATGGACCCCAAAACCGGTGAGCTCTTGGCGTTTGTGAGCAAACCCACCTTTGACCCCAACTTGTTTGTGGAGGGCATTGATAGTGAAAACTGGCAGGCCTTGAATGAGTCCTTGGACAAACCCTTGCTCAACCGAGCCCTCAGAGGCACGTACCCGCCAGGCTCCGTCTACAAGCCCTTCATGGCTTTGGCGGCCTTGCAGTCGGGCAAACGCACCCCAGAGCAAACCATTTTTGATCCCGGTTTTTTCATGTTCGGCAATCACCGTTTTCGCGATGACAAAGAGGGTGGGCATGGCACCGTTGACATGTACCGCTCCATTGTGGAGTCGTGTGATACCTACTACTACATGGCCGCGCGCGACTTGGGGGTGGATACCATTTATGAGCAAATGAAACCCCTGGGGTTTGGACAATTGACTGGCATCGACGTCTTGGGCGAGTCCAAGGGCATTTTGCCCTCCACCGAGTGGAAGAAAAACACCTATAAAAAGCCCGAACAGCAGCGCTGGTACTCGGGCGAGACGATCTCACTGGGCATTGGCCAAGGCTACAACAGCTTTACCGTACTGCAAATTGTGCAAGCCATCTCCACCGTTCTCAACAACGGACAAAAGATGCGGCTGCATTTGGTCAAAGAAATTGTCAACCCCGACACAAAGGTGCACAAGATCGTGCAAGTGCCGCCCATGGGTTTGCTCGACTTAAAGCCAGAGAACGTCAGCGTGATCCGACATGCCCTGGAGGGGGTGAATTTGGAGGGCACCTCGGCTGCGAGTTTTGTCGGGGCGGCGTACACGAGTGGCGGCAAAACCGGCACCGCCCAGGTCTATAGCGTGCGAGAAAACGAGAAGTACAACGCTTCCAAGGTCGATGAGCGCATGCGCGACCAGCGCTGTTCATGGCCTATGCCCCCGCCGATGACCCCAAGGTGGTGCTCGCCATGGTGGTGGAGAATGCCGGCTTTGGGGCGCAAAACGCGGCCCCCATCGCCAGGCGTGTGTTTGACTACGTCTTGCAAGGCGAGTACCCGTCCGAAGAAGACATCGCTGCCGTGCAGTTGGGCCAGGCCACGCGACCCCTGGGCAAAACACGCGCGCTCGCCTCGGTCGCCTGGCCGGGAACCAGT
>CAIMTJ010000007.1 GCA_903844385.1 uncultured Burkholderiales bacterium | reverse complement strand
CCAAAACGGGTGATCGATGCGAAGCGGCACAAAAAACGCCGCGGTGAGCAAAATGATCAGCCCCAAAACAATCGATTTCGTGGCCGCTGCCCCCACATAACTCAAGATAATTTCAAAGGGGGTGAGGGGAGCCGACAATAGCTCATAGATGGTGCCACTGAATTTGGGGAAATAAATCCCAAAGGAGGCGTTGGAGATGCTTTGCGTCAAGAGTGACAACATGATGAGGCCCGGCACAATGAAGGCGCCATAGCTGATACCCTCCATTTGCGTGATGCGAGATCCAATGGCCGAGCCAAAGACGATGAAATAAAGCGAGGTGGAGATGACCGGTGCAATGATGCTTTGCATGAGGGTGCGCCGCGTCCTGGCCAACTCAAAGCCGTAGATCGCCCGAATGCCGTGGAGATTAAGCTTCATGGTGAGTGGTCTCCGAATTGATCAAACCCACAAAGATGTCTTCCAGCGAGCTTTGCGTTGTGTGCAAGTCTTTGAAAGCAATCCCCAAATCCGAGAGCCTTTGCAACAAGCCCGCAATGCCCAGTTGCTGCGTGTTGGCATCAAAGGAGTAAGTGAGCTCCAAATGGTCCGGGCTCAAGGACAAGCCAGGCAGGTCTAAACTGGCCGGGATGGCGGGTAGGGCGGTTTGCAACTGCAAGGTGAGTTCCTTTTTACCGAGCTTTTTCATCAGACTGGTTTTTTTCTCCACCAGCATGAGTTCGCCTTGGCGGATGATGCCAATTCGGTCGGCCATTTCCTCGGCTTCTTCGATGTAGTGGGTGGTGAGGATGATGGTGGTGCCAGCGTTTTTCAAATCCCGCACCAGACCCCACATGTCTTTTCTCAAGCTCACATCCACACCCGCAGTGGGTTCGTCCAAAAAGAGGATACTGGGCTCATGGGACAAAGCCTTGGCGATCATGAGTCTGCGCTTCATCCCGCCCGAGAGTGTGATGATTTTGCTGTTTTTCTTCTCCCAAAGGGACAGACTTCTGAGCAGCTGCTCAATCAAGTCGGGGTTGGGGGCTTTGCCGTACAAGCCGCGGCTAAAGGCCACGGTGTTCCAAACCGTTTCGAAGGAATCGGTGTAAATCTCCTGAGGAACGAGGCCAATCAGGGTGCGGGCTTGTCGGTACTGGGTGATGATGTCGTGGCCATTGACCAAGACCTGGCCCGAGCTGGGTGTCACGATGCCGCAGATGATGCTGATGAGGGTGGTTTTGCCCGCACCATTGGGTCCGAGCAAGGCAAATATTTCCCCCTTGGCAATGTTGAGATTGACGCTCTTGAGTGCTTCAAATCCGGAGGAGAATTTTTTAGAAAGATTGGAAATCTGGAGAATGTCAGTCATCCCCTAATTTTAAGCCCGAATGGGCCAACCCAGGGCAAACTCTTTAGCACGCCTTGAGACCTCCTCTCAAGCCTTGCCTCCCAGACCTTTGTAGCCGTGACTCTCACCAGATGACGCTGCCTGTATTGAGCATCGGCTTTACAAAAAAAAACTGGCTTGACAGTCATGCTTATCCTTTGGGGGGGGCGGTTTT
>CAIMTJ010000006.1 GCA_903844385.1 uncultured Burkholderiales bacterium | reverse complement strand
GCTGCTCAGTCCTCGCTCGTTCCTCGCTCAGTTGCTGTGGAGTCGTCGTTGAGTTGTCGTTGAGTTGTCGTTGAGTTGTCGTTGAGTTGTCGTTGAGGTGGTTCATCAAACAGCCAAGCAGTCTGGGCTCATGGGGATGAGCCCAGACTGCACGCGTCTCACAACACTGTTGACTTAAGCTTTTTTAGCAATTTCAGTGGGACTGCCTTTTTTCAGTGTGGCCTTGGCGTCGACTTTGGCATCGGTCTTGGCGTCCGCCTTGGCGTGAAGTGTCGAGCCTTTGGCGACCGAGCCCATGGAGACGTGCGCTGGGGTGGCGCTGGCGGGTGCGGTTTTCACGGGCGTTGATGCCGATGTGGATGATGGTGTGGTGGCCGGCGCTGATGTGAGCGGTGCAGCTGCGGTCTTGGCCGCGTGCTCGCGCCCTTTGCTTTTATCTTGGGTGGGGGCTTTGCTGCTCATGCCAACGGCGGCTGTGGGTGCCAAAGAGGGGGATGCTGCAGACGATGCAACTGGGGAAGAGGCAGCTTTGCTGGCAGCGGGTGCAGACGTTGTCGCCGCGGTGCTGGTTGTTGCTGTGCTCACAGGTGTTGCTGAGGACGTTGTTGACGCTGTGGGTGAGGTGGCAGCCAGAGCCATGCCTGCGAAAGTGGTGAGGGTCAATGCAGTGATGATGAGCTTGTTCATGATGAGTCCTTAGATTTTGAATTGCTCCACAATTCGAGGAGTACATCTACAACGGGTGCTCTGTGTGTTGTGTTGACGCAAATAAACAATTATTTGTGTCAACCACACCCGTTGAATTCACGTTGATATCGGCTTTGAAAGCCTTGAGCGAGATCAACAGCAGGCGAAGTTTTTGCGCCGGTGCCCGTTCACGCTGTGCAGGTCAGCAGACACGAGTAAGATAGAAGTTTTGGAAGTTGCTAGGGACGCCCATGATTGAAGAAAACCTTGAATTCTCCTCGAACGGCTTGAAGCTCTCGGCGGTTGTCGGTCTTCCAAGCGACCTCAAGCCTGGTGAAAAACGCCCAGCCATGCTCGTCCTCCACGGCTTTGGCAGCACCAAGAATGCGCAAAATGTCTTGGGGCCTGTGAAAGCCCTTCATGAGATGGGCTACATCACCTTGCGCTTTGATATGCAAGGTTGTGGCGAGAGTGAGGGCCGCCGTGGCCACTTGCTGTGCATGGATCAGGTGCAAAACACCCAAGATGCTTGGACTTTTTTGAACGCCCACCCAAGCGTGCAGACCGCCCGCGTTGGCGTGATCGGTTCGAGTTTTGGTGCCGCGGTCGCGATGTACACCGCTGCCGTGGACGATCGCGTGGCGGTGGTGATTTCGTCTGGCGGGTGGGGGCACGGTGAGCGTAAATTCAAAGGCCAGCACCACACGCAAGAGGCGTGGAGAAATTTTCGCAACATGCTCCTCAAAGGCCGGCGTCACTTCAGTAAAACGGGCGAGTCCCTGATGGTCGATCGCCATGAGATTGTGCCCATCCCCAATGGCTTGACCCACCAAGTGGTGCACGGCTCGCTGCAAAAATTCACCCACGAGACGGCCCAGAGCATGATGGACTTCAAGGCCGAGGAGGTGATTCATCAATTGGCCCCTCGTCCTTTGTTGCTGTTGCACAGCTCCAGCGATTCGGTCACCCCGACCGAGCAGTCCATCGAGATTTTCAAGCGCGCTGGCAAAACCGCCGACCTGCATTTGTTTGCCGACACCGATCACTTCATGCTCGCTGAAGGCAACCGCCGTGTCTGGCACGTGGTCAGCGATTGGCTGGCTTTGCATTTGCCCCTGCATTTGCCCTTACAGCACCCCGAGCCCCACACTCCCTCATGACTCAAAAGACCTTGCGCTCGCCATCGTGTTCGCGTCTTGGCTTGGCCTTGACCTTTGGCCTGGCCTGGGCGCTGGCGGCTTTGAGCCTCACGCCCAGCGCTGCCCATGCCGACGACTACCCCAATCGTCCCCTCAAAATAGTGGTGCCCTATCCGGCTGGCGGGGTCACCGACATGGTGGCCCGCGCCGTGGGCGCCAAGATGAGTGAGCAGTTTGGACTGCCCGTCATTGTTGAGAACCAACCCGCTGCGGGTGGTGTGGTGGGCACCAACGCCATGGCCAAAGCGCCAGCCGACGGCTACACCTTGCTGTGTGCCTTTGACAGTTTTGCCACCAACCCGTTCACGTACAAAACCCTGCAGCACGACCCGCTGCGGGACTTTGCCCCGATCAGTTTGATGGTCAAAAGTCCCCAGGTCTTGGTGGTGTTTCCCGGCACTGGCATCAAGAGCATGGCCGATTTCATGCGTGTGGCCAAGGAGGAGGGCGACCGGTTTGCCTTCGCAACCCCTGGAGCGGGGACCTCGAGCCGACTCTCCACCGAGCTCTTAAAGCAATTCGGGCCCTTGGACTCCACCATCGTCACTTACAAAGGCGGCTCGCAAGCCATCACCGATGTCATGGGCGGTCAGGTGAGCGCCATGATCGTGTCGGTGAACTTGGTGCTGCAGCACATCCAAACTGGGCGCTTGCGCGCTGTGGGCGTCTCCTCTTTGAAGTCCATTCAGCAACTCCCCGATGTGCTCCCCATTGCCAAGACCTTTGCCGGCTTTGAGGCCCAGTCGTGGTCAGGCATGCTGGTGCCCGCGGGCACGCCTCGCCCCATCATTGATCGGCTCAATGCGAGTATCAACAAGGCCCTGGCCGCCCCTGACTTGAGAGACAAGTTCACCAGCCAAGGTGCTGAGGTGCTCGGCACGACCCCCGAAGAGTTCGCGCAGTGGCTGCAAAAGGAGTCGAGCAAATGGAGCGCTGTGATTCGTCAGCGCCATATCCAGCTCGATTAGGTGGCCCGGGCCCCCGCCGCGCTTTTGGGGCGTTGCTGGCTGGGTGTGTTGGGGCTCATGCCCGCTCAAATAAACGCAGGAGCAAGGGCGCGAGCCGCTCTGGCGCTTGGATGGGGCTGTAGTGTCGCACCTGCTTGAAGATGTGCAAATCGGCTTGGGGCAGCAAGGTGGCCAATTCCTGCGCCATGCTCACGGGTGTGGCATAGTCTTCCTCGCCCACCACGATGGTGCAGGGTCCTTGGTAGTGGGCAATGCGCTCGCGCTCGTTGGCGGCCCCGAGCATGCGACACGTCTGCAAGTACACGCTTGGGCTATTGGCCACAAACACCTTCAGGCACGCCTGCACCACGTCGGTGTGGCTGAGCGCAAACTCGGTGCTGAACCATCTCTCCACTTGAAATTCGCACAAGGACGCGAGTCCCGCGGTGTAGCCTTGTTGGCCCCGTTTTTCCCAAGCATCCATGGCGTCCTTGCCATCCAAGCCATAACACGCCGTGGTGTTGATCAAGCCCAAGGACTTGACGCGCTCGGGGTACTTGCCCGCGAAGGCCATCGAGACGGTGCCCCCCATGGAGCAACCCACCAAATGCACTTCGGGGGCCTGCAAGTGGTCCACGACCGCCAACAAATCCTGGGCAAAGAGGTCTGTGGAATAAGGCCCTGCTGGGCGGCCTGAGGCGCCATGACCGCGCATATCCAGGCCCCACAGGGGCGAAGGCGTGTCCAAATGCGCCACCAGTCTGTCCCACATGCTCGCTTGCATGGCCAGGGCGTGCAAAAAAACGACTGGGGTGGCGCTGGAAGTCCCCGGTTTCAAGCAGGTCAAGTGAAGCTCGGTGCCATCGGGCGTGGTCACTGTGGATGGGGGTGGTGTTGGGTTCATGGCTCAAGGCTGGTGCGGGTGGGCACCCGCTCCAAAGGGTTAAAAAATGTAAGCCAGCAGTATAGCCCCGCGGCGTGTCGGGAATCGGGCTTGCTGGAAGAAGTCCGGGGCGCGAGCGTGTGAGGATTGAAAGCCTTAAAATAGGGCTAACCCTCAGCGCTTTGAGCGCTGCCCTGGGGTTGATTTGGACATCCGTTTGCCGTTTCATCAAAGCGGTGAATCTCTCGCCTTGATGGCCCCTCACGCACAGAAAGCGCCTTGCCATGACCACAGCCTCTCTCACCGTCAACGGACAACTGCACACCCATGAGGTTGAGCCCAGAACTTTGCTGGTCGAATTCTTGCGAGACCACTGCCAATTGACCGGAACCCATGTGGGCTGCGACACGAGCCAGTGCGGCTGCTGCACCGTGATCGTCAATGGGGACGCCATCAAAGCGTGCACCGTCTTGGCCGTTCAACTCGAGGGCGCCCATGTCACCACCATCGAAGGCTTGTCCCAAGGCCACTTGCACCCTGTGCAACAAGCCTTCACCCAGTGCCATGCGCTGCAATGCGGCTTTTGCACACCCGGCATGATCATGTCCAGTGTCGACTTGATCGCCAAAAACCCCAATCCCACCAAAGAGGAGATTGCCCAAGGCCTCGAGGGCAATTTCTGCCGCTGCACGGGCTACATCAACATCGTAGAGGCGGTCCACGAGGCGGCCCAGGCCATGCGAGTGGGGGGCTGAGCATGAACACCATCACCACAGCCGCATTGGCCGAGACGGCATTTTCCAGAACAGAGGACCTGCATTTGATCCTCGGTCAGGGCCACTTCACCGCCGACCAATCCTACCCCGGTGAGCTCCATCTTTTTGTGATTCGAAGCCAGTACGCGCACGCGCGCATCAAGCACATGGATCTGAGCGCTGTCGAATCGGCCCCGGGCGTGCGCTGGGTGATGACGGCCAAGGACATCGAGGCCCATGGGGGACAAGACTTGCCCAGTGCGCCGCCGGTCATGACCACCAGCGGCCAGCTCCAAGAGCTCAACAAAATGCCAGTTTTGGCCCGGGAATGGGTGCGCTTTGTGGGGCAGCCGATTGCGTTTGTCGTGGCCCAGACCTATCACCAAGCCCAAGACGCGGCGGAGCTCGCGCTAATCGATTTTCAAGAGCACGCGGCTTGCCCCAACGCCGATGCGGCCCACTTGCCCGGCGCCGTGCAGTTGCACGCCAATGCCCCTGGCAACGTGTCGGCGGCTTTCCAGTCGGGCGACTTGGCCGCGCTCGAGGCCCAATTTGCCAAGGCCCACCATGTGAGCGCCTTAACGGTTCGCAGCCAACGCCTCTTTGGTGTGCCGATGGAGCCTCGTGCGGTGGTGGCCCACCACGATCCGCTCACCATGCGCACCCGACTGCACACCCCTTCCCAGGGGCTGCTCAACATGCAAGCCTACATGGCGCAATGCTCGGGCGTGCCCCTGAGCGAGCTCGAGATCGTCACCCAAGATGTGGGCGGCTCCTTTGGTCTCAGAACCGGTGCCTACAGTGAGCATGTGGGGGTGGTGATTGCGGCACGATTTCTGGGTCAAGCGGTCAAGTGGGTGGGCACACGCTCGGAGATTTTTTTAAGCGACTGGCACGCCCGGGCCTTGACGCTCAACGGCTCGATTGCCCTCGACCGAGAGGGTCATATTTTGGCGATCCGTTTTGAAGACCGGGTGGATGTGGGGGCCTACAACTGCTACATGAGCTCCTTCATTGGCTCGCGCAATTTGTCGGTCACGATGGGGGGTGTCTACCGAGTGCCGGCTCTTTATATGCACAGCGAGATGGTCTACTCCAACACGGTGCCGACCTCGTCTTACCGAGGTGCGGGGCGCCCCGATATCGCTTACGCGATTGAGCGACTGGTGGACTATGCGTGCCATGAACATGGCTTCGATCCCGTTGAGATGCGCCGAAAGAATTTCATCCCCGTGGCTGACTTTCCTTACAAAACAGCCAATGGCACGAGCTACGATCTGTGCGACTTTGATCGGGTGATGACGCTGGCCTTGAGCTTGGCCGACCACGCGCATTACCCAGAGCGCAAAGCGGCCGCATCGCGCGCGGGCAAAGTGCGTGGGCTGGGCCTATCGACCTATGTCGAAGCCTCGGGAGCGGGTACCGCGCAAATGGACCAAGTCCATGGCCAAATGAGTGAGAGTGGGGTGTTGACGATTGAAGGCCTCACCGGTGCCTCCGGCCAGGGCCATCAAACCTCGTTTGCCAAGATTGTGCACACCGAGCTTGGGATGCTGGAGAAAGACATCCGCTATGGATCGGCCCAAACAGGCACCGCCTTGCAAGGCAACGGCACGGGAGGTTCGCGCAGTTTGTACGGCGCGGGCTCGGCGATCAAGAACATGTGCTCGCAGCTCAAAGACCAAATCGCTACCCTCTTGGCAAGCCACTGGTCTTGCGCACCCGAGGAGGTGCGTTATGAGCAAGGTTCATGGCGCCAAGACGGCTCTCAAGCCCACCCTCCCATGAGCACCACCGAGGTGCTCGCACGGCTCACCCCCCAAGAGCGAGTCGCACTGCAAGCCACGGGTGAGGCCAAATCGGGCTCCACATTCCCCAATGGGTGCCATGTGGTGGAGATTGAAATCGACCCCGAGACCGGCGAGACCGAGATCGTCAACTACACCGCCGTCGATGAACTCGGTCGTGTGATCTCTCCCCATTTGGTTCGCGGGCAAGTCCACGGGGGTGTGGTCCAAGGTCTGGGTCAAGCCTTCATGGAGCAAGTGGTCTATGACGAGCAGGGGCAATTGATCACGGGCTCCTTCATGGACTACGCCATGCCCCGTGCGGGCGACCTCAAAGCCTTGAACAACGCCACGGTCGAGTTGGGCACCGAGCTCAATTTGCTCGGCGCCAAGGGGGTGGGCGAGTCTGGTTGCACGGGCTCCTTGCCGGCCTTGGCCAACGCCATGATGGAGGCCTTGAGGCCGTTTGGCGTGGACCGCATGGACATGCCCTTCACGCCAGAGAAAGTCTGGCGTGCGTTGAGAGTCTAGGCATCAACACCCAGCACTCGAGCATTCATCCTTGCCCCCCCCCTGACATGTAGGCGCTCATGCAATACAAAACCCGACGCTATTTTGCTTGGATCTTGTCGGTCTACTTCTTTGGCCTGGGGGTGATGTGCCTCAACTGGGTGCTGCCCGTGAGCGGCAAACCCACGGCGGTGCATTTTGTGGTGAGTGGGCTGTGTTGTGTGGTTGCAGTGGTGTGCTTTTTAATTGGATTGAGGCCCGTGATTGTGGTGATGGATCGGATTAAAAAATGAGCGATGTTGTTCGCTGGTTGGCGGGGCTCGCTGCTGCGAGGACCTTTGTCTTGAGAGCTGCTGGCTCGCGGTTTGCAGCACAGATGGCTCTTGGCGTCTTGATGGCACCAGGGACATGGGCGGTGGATGTGTACACCTTGTCCAACAATCAGTTGGCCATTGGCCAAGTGAGTGTGGGCTCGAGCACCTACAGCAATGTGGTGGTGACGCTGGGGACGGTGTTGAGCGTGGGCAGCTTGCCCGCCTTGGGGTCGATGGATAGCT
>CAIMTJ010000005.1 GCA_903844385.1 uncultured Burkholderiales bacterium | reverse complement strand
TACTTGGAGACCCAAGACGATTTTTGCAAGTCCTTTAGACCCAAAACAGCGATCAAGTCCAAGCGCATTTGATGAGCAACGGCATCCCCAATCGCCCGATGAGGATGAAACTTGAATTGACAAGCCCCATGAGGACGGGTGGTCCCGAGTTTTTACTGAACCGATCTTGGCCGTCGTCTAGTGCTGGTCACTCGGCGCTTGACGCTTGAGCAAGACCTCGAGGCTTTCTTCAAGGGCCGCAATACGCGCGCCTTGGGCGAGAGAAAGCTCGCTCAACTCTTTCAAGCTCTGCAGCACTGGGTCATCGGCTTGGGTCACACCGTAGGCACTAAAGCCAGCGCTGGGCTCCTTGGTTAAAGCTGGAGGGGACGCCAACGCATTAGCCGTGGCAGACCGGGGCGAGGGAGCGTGGAGGTGCGGGGCGCGATTGAGCTCTGGGGCAGGGGGCGCAACTGATGGCGAAGGATCCTCTGGCAAGATGAGTCTGGCTGGGTTACCAATGGCCGTGGCCCCAGCAGGCACGGGCTTGGTCACCACGGCGTTGGAGCCAATTTTGGCGCCGTCTCCCACCACAAAACCACCCAACACCTTGGCGCCCGCCCCCACCACCACATTGGCGCCCAAAGTGGGGTGGCGTTTGATGCCTTTGTACAAACTCGTCCCCCCCAAAGTCACCCCCTGATAGATGGTGCAGCCGTCTCCAATTTGGGCCGTCTCGCCCACCACAACCCCCATGGCATGGTCAAAAAAAACACGCTCCCCAATCAAGGCGGCAGGGTGGATCTCAATGCCTGTGAAAAAGCGACTCAGGTGCGAGATGAATCGCCCCAACCACCAAAACCCCAGCCCCCACAAGGCATGGGCCAAGCGGTGCAAGACCAAAGCGTGAAGCCCTGGGTAGCAGGTGAGCACCTCCCAGCGGCTCTTGGCAGCAGGATCGCGCTCAAAAATGGTCTCGATATCGGATCGCAGTCGTGTGAACATGGCTTAAGAGTCTATCTCTTTTCCCGAAGCACGAGCGCCCATGTGCTTAGCAACACCTCTGAGGATATGGACTTCTTCTTGGGTGAGTTGTGCGCGGTTAAAGAGTTGTTGCAGTCTGGGGATGAGTTTTTTGGGCGCCAAGGGATCCAAAAAACCAATCTTAATCAAGGACTCTTCCCAGTGCTTTAAGAGTCCGGCCAGCGCTTGCGCGTCGGCTCGGGTGTCGCTGCGCTCAATGGGCGCAGCCAACTGAGCCGACACAAGGTGCGACAACTCAGCACCGGGCCCAAAGCCACCGAGGGCCGTGCGCCACTCGTAGGCGAGCAACTGCACGGCACTGGCCAAATTGAGCGAGCCAAAACTGGGGTTGCTCGGTATGCTCAAGGCCACATGACAGCGGTAGACATCTTCGTTTTTCATGCCAAAGCGCTCGCTGCCAAACAAAAAAGCGACACCCGAGTGCGGGGGACTTTGGTCTGGCGTTGGCGAGCGGAGTTCTTGCGCCAATCGGGCCATGTGCTCTCGCGGCGTGCGAGTTGGGGGCCCAAAGTCGCGGGCAATCATGGCGGTGGCACACAGGTGGGTCATGCCCTCCAAGGCGTCGTCCAAGTGGGCCACCACTCGGGCGTTTTTAAGCACATCAAGCGCACCACTGGCTCGCTGAATCGTCTCATCGCGATGAAGCACATTGGGAAACCGGGGGTTGACCAGCACCAAATCCTCAAACCCCATCACCTTCATGGCCCGCGCTGTGCCCCCAACGTTGCCCGCATGGGAGGTGTCAATCAAAATAAATCGCGTGCGCATACCAGGGTCTGGGTCTCCAGTGAAGCGGTGGGGGTGGCCTAAAGAGTGCCATTGTCGCACGCAGTTTGCGTTTAAAATGCAGACTGTTTTGGGCCGCAAGCACCTGCATACTTGAAGTTGCGCTGAAGATCTCTTTGAAAGCGCCCAAACTTGTTCTTTTTCACCGCTGCTCTCTTGCTGTCCACAACCCCAGGGTTGTGGCTGACTTTGCCGACCCACTTCCTAGATTGCCCACGCCATGATGCCCTCCAATACCCTCCATCCCATGCTCAATGTGGCCATCAAGGCCGCGCGTGCTGCAGGCTCGATCATCAATCGTGCGGCGCTGGATGTCGAGTCGGTGCGGGTGGCCGAGAAAAACGCCAACGATTTCGTCACCGAGGTCGATCAGGCGTGTGAAGAGGCGATCATCCAAACGCTCTTGGGAGCGTATCCAGACCACGGTATCTTGGCCGAAGAGTCCGGTCAAGAGCACGGCAATGCACACTCGGAGTTCGTCTGGATCATTGACCCCTTGGATGGCACCACCAATTTCATCCATGGATTTCCGTATTACTGCGTGAGCATTGCCATGCAGTACCGAGGAAAGATCGAACAAGCGGTGGTCTACGACCCCACCCGCAACGACTTGTTCTCGGCCACCAAGGGCCGTGGCGCCTTCATGAACGACCGGCGCATGCGGGTGAGCAAACGCACCCAACTCAAAGACTGCCTCTTGAGCACCGGTTTTCCGTTTCGACAAGGCGATGATTTGCAAACCTATTTGCTCATGATGGCCGAGATGATCCAAAAAACCGCCGCGCTGCGACGCCCGGGTGCAGCGGCACTCGATTTGGCCTATGTGGCAGCGGGTTTCAGCGATGGCTTTTTTGAGTCGGGCCTGCAGCCTTGGGACACGGCAGCAGGCGCGCTTCTCATCACCGAGGCCGGTGGGCTCATTGGCAACTTCTCAGGAGAAGCCAATTTCCTTCATGAAAAAGAGTGCATGGCCGCCAGCCCCAAAATTTATGCCCAAATGGCCCATCTCTTGTCGCCTTACTCCAAAGTGGCCAGCGCCCGTCACGCCGAGATGGCGTTGAACCCCAGTGAGTCTGGGCTGATGGGACAAGCTGAGACAGACAAGAGTCAAGCAGAGATTGTGGCGCTCGTGGCGGGGGCGCCTGCGAGCCCACGCATTCAACGCGTCAAGGGCACACCCATGAGCATCAAAGCCACGCACGCGGGTGACTCACCTCGCTTGAGCCCAGCCCCCAGACGCCCTCGTGCCAATAATGCGCGTTGACGCTTGAATGCCCTGCCCACACTCCTCTGTCCTTGAGCTCTTTATTTGACGCACCTGCTCCGCTTTGTCCATGACCGAGTCCATCACCAAGACTGAAGCCCACACCCCGATGATGCAGCAGTACTTGGCCATCAAGGCCGAGTTCCCCAGCACCTTGGTGTTTTATCGCATGGGCGATTTTTACGAGCTTTTCTTTGACGACGCCAAGAAAGCCAGTGACTTGCTTGGCATCACCCTCACCCACCGTGGCCAAACTGCAGGCCAGCCCATCGCCATGGCGGGTGTACCGTATCACTCGGCAGAAGGCTATTTGGCCAAATTACTGCACCGAGGTGAGTCGGTGGCGATTTGCGAGCAAGTGGGCGAGATCACGGGCAAAGGCCCCGTTGAGCGCAAAGTCGTTCGCGTCTTGACCCCTGGCACGCTCACTGACTCGGCGCTGTTGAGCGACAAAACCGAGTCCTACTTGTTGTCTGTTTATGCCAGCGACAGGGCCAACTCACCCCAGGGCTGTGGCCTGGCGTGGATGAGCCTCACTCAAAACACCATCTACCTCGCCCAATGTGCCAAGGACGACTGGTCGTCTTGGCTCAACCGCATCTCCCCCCAAGAGGTGATCCACCCTCAAAGCTTAGCCGAGCCACTGCGGCGAGTCTTGGAGGGCTCGGGCGTGCTCACCCCCAGAATGGACTGGCAGTTCGACGCAGCGCTTGGCGAGCGCAAACTGTGTGAGCAGCTCCAAGTCCAAACCCTCGCGGGGTACCAAGCGCAAGACCTCCCCCATGCCCAAGCTGCCGCCGCCGCCTTGTTGGCCTATGCCGAGCACACCCAAGGCCAAACGCTCTCGCACATCAACCACGCGCAGGTCTTGGAAGACAAGAGCTTCATCGATGTGCCCATCAATACGCGCAAGAATCTGGAGCTCTTGCAAACGCTGCGAGGTGAGGATTCACCCACTTTATTTTCTTTGCTCGATACGTGCCAAACGGCCATGGGTTCGCGCGAGCTCAAGGCCTGGATCACCGAGCTACCCATCTCACGCGCTGAGCCCAAAGCGCGCTTGGCCTCGCTCGAAGCGGTGATGCAGCGGCCAGGAGGATCGCCGCACTTTCAAACCTTGCGATTGGCCCTCAAGGGACAAGCGGATGTGCAGCGCATCAGTGCGCGCATTGCCTTGCAACAAGTGCGCCCCAGAGAGCTGGTCGCTTTGGCGCGTGCACTCCAAGGTGCTCAAGAGGTTCACGCCTTGCTCGAGCCCTTGAACCAGGTGGACTATTTAGCAACACTCCAAAGTGCATTGCGTGTTCCCGCCGAATGGGCCCAATTGATTGAGCGCGCAATCTCACCGCAGTGCGCGGCCTTGGTTCGAGATGGGGGTGTTTTTGCCGCCGGCTTTGACCCAGAGCTCGATGAGCTCAGGGATATCCAAAACAATTGCGATTCGTTCTTGCTGGACCTGGAGGTGAAGGAGCGCGCCAGGACTGGGATCCACAATTTGCGGGTGCAGTTCAACAAAGTGCATGGATTTTTCATCGAAGTCACCCAAGGCCAATTGGAGCGCATTCCAGCCGATTACAAGCGCCGCCAGACCTTGAAAAACGCGGAGCGCTTCATCACCCCCGAGCTCAAGGCCTTTGAGGACAAGGCCTTGTCTGCACAAGAGCGTGCCTTGGCGCGCGAGAAATGGCTCTATGAGCAACTCCTCGAGACCTTGCAGTCCTGGGTCCAGCCCTTGAGCCGCTTGGCCCATGCTTTGGCCAAGCTCGATGCACTCTTGGCCTTGGCCGAGAGGTCCGACACCTTGGGTTGGTGCAAGCCCGAATTCGTCAACCACCCCTGCATTGAGATTCGCCAAGGCCGCCACCCAGTGGTCGAGTCCCGACTGGCCCAGCACGCTGGCAAAGCCTTCATTGGCAACTCCACCGAACTCGGCCCCAAGCACCGCATGCAAATCATCACGGGCCCCAATATGGGCGGCAAGTCAACCTATATGCGCCAAGTCGCTCTCATTGTGCTCTTGGCCAGCATGGGCTCACACGTGCCGGCCGCGTCCTGTGTACTCGGCCCCATTGATGCAATCCACACCCGCATTGGGGCCGCCGACGACTTGGCCAATGCGCAGTCCACCTTCATGATGGAGATGACCGAGGCGGCTTTGATTTTGAACCACGCGGGGCCCCACAGCCTGGTGCTGATGGACGAGATCGGACGCGGCACCTCCACCTCGGACGGATTGTCCTTGGCCAGTGCCATTGCCGCGTATTTGCACAACAAGTGCCAGTCTTTCACTCTCTTTGCCACCCATTATTTTGAGCTCACAGAGTTTCCTGCGCTTCACCACCATGCGGTCAATGTGCACCTGGGAGCGAGTGAGTCCAGCAGCGGCGTGGTGTTCCTCCATGAAGTCCAGCCTGGTGCGGCCAGCCAAAGCTATGGCATTCAAGTGGCCAAATTGGCAGGTATTCCGCACTCGGTGCTCAACCAAGCGAGACAATTTTTACAATCTCTTCAGTTGAGCGACAACCAATCGCGCGTGCAAAACGATCTCTTTGCTCCTCCCGTGAGTTGGCCAACACCCAGCGAAAAAGCGAGCATGAACGAGAGCGAGCTACACGCTCAAATGCGCGAATTGAATCCCGATCTTTTAACCCCCAAAGAGGCTTTGGACGCCCTTTACTCCTTGAGAAAGTTGTTATGACTTACTGTGTCGCTGTCAAATTAAAAGCCGGCTTGGTGTTCTTGTCTGACTCGAGAACCAATGCTGGACTGGATCAAATCAGCACGTTTCGCAAGATGATCGTCTACGAAAAAACCAACGACCGCTTCATGGTGCTGCTCACGGCGGGAAACCTGAGCATTGCCCAGTCCATTCGGGAGATCTTGCAAGTCGAGCACGTGAAGGACACCGCTGCGGCATCGGGTGAAGATGAATCGATCACCATATGGAACGCCAAGAGCATGTTTGACGCCACTCGCGTTCTCGGTCAAGCGGTCAGGCGCGTGTACGAGCGCGATGGTGAGTCCCTCAAAACCGCGGGTGTTGACTTCAATGTTTCCTTGATTTTTGGTGGGCAAATCAAGGGCGAGGGCATGCGTTTGTTTCAAGTGTATTCGGCTGGCAACTTCATCGAAGCAACGCCTGAGACACCGTATTTCCAAATTGGCGAGTCCAAATATGGCAAACCCGTCTTGGACCGGGTGATCAACCCCAACACCCCCTTGGATGAAGCCACCAAGTGCTTGCTCGTGTCCATGGACTCGACCTTGAAGTCCAATCTCTCAGTGGGTTTGCCACTGGACTTGGCGGTATACGAGGTAGATCAATTTCAGACCCACAAATTGCTGTGCTTGGATGAAAACAACCCTTACTTCAAGATGCTGCACACCTCTTGGGGTGACAAACTGCGCGAAGTCTTTGATGGCATTGAGGACCCGATGTGGAATGGTGAAGTGGCCTCGCACCCCATCATGAGCGCGAGCTCGACCGCATTGGCTTTGAAGAAAATTGCCACCCCTTCTGAGAAGTTAATCTGAGCCTTCAGACCCGAGAGCTCGCCTCAATTGGGGATGAACTTCTGCAAGGATTGTTAATTCGAGGGTAGCCTTGATGTTGACATTCATGCTGGCACTGAGCCCAACGCTTCGAGTGCACACAAACCCAAGTTCAATTCTGACAACTCACTGACTCGCGCCACGCCTCTTGCTCGATCCAAACCCAGTGGAAATAGCCCATATGCATGTGCACCACCAAGCACTGGCCAATGGATAGGCGCGCCCAGTCTTGCCGCGAGACAGGGATGGACAACGTGCGATCTTCAAAGGCCGCATGGGCGAGGTGAACCGTGTCACTGCCAAAGCGAGGTGAGTGTGACGGGTGCCGACTGACAATTTCAACCCTTTGCTCGCGGGGTGGCTCAGTCTCAAGAATGGCATTGAAAAAACACACCGCACTCCATGTCGCAGCACACCCTATGCACACCACCCCCACATCCATGATCAACACAATCCAATAGGGCGTGACAACGCCTGGATGGAACTCATCGCGCAGCCTTGCCAAGCGCTCGCGGCAACTCACCCCATGAAAGAGCAAAAACACCAACACAAGAATGAGGCCCGTGATCAGCCCGATATCTGGGGGTAAAACGGTGTACTGCGCATGATTGCCCAACAGGGTGAAACCCACCATGGCCCCCAATAAACCCAAACTCATCCAGGTTTTGTAGGGATGGGCGTGAAGGGATGAACTCATTTTTTTGTTCAAAAACCTGGACGTGGGTTTGACAGGTGGACTCGCCATTCAACGCTTTAAAAGCGAATAATGAATTATATAGAATTATTTTTAATTTTAAATAAACTAAAAAGTAATTCAAAAGAAATATATCAATTACCAAGCTTGGTGTTGCCCGGTGACCACGCCAAGCTTGAACGACAACGGTGTTTCTTGCAGCAAGCCCCACCACCACCCAACAAAAATCGAGGCACGCGCGCAGCCTAAGCTGTGCCCCAGCTCAAGAGCCCCGAGCTCACACTCACCCAGATGAACACGCCAAAAGCGATGCGGTAATAGGCAAAGGGCACAAAGCTGTGCGTGCCCACGTAGCGCAAGAGCCACTTCACGCAAACCCAAGCGCTCAAGAATGAGACGATCAGACCGGTTAAAAAAAGCGGCGCATCGGCCACACTGAGCAAATGTCTTGCTTTGAACAAACTGTAGCCGCCAGCAGCGAGCAAGGTGGGAATGGCCAGATAAAAAGAAAACTCCGTTGCAGCCTTGCGACTGAGCCCCAAGAACATGCCCCCAATGATGGTAGCACCCGAGCGAGAGGTGCCCGGAATCATGGCCAGGCACTGCACCAAGCCGACTTTGAAAGCATCTTTGCGGGTCATCGAATCGACGTTCAAGATGCGCACGTCGTCATTGGGGTGATGGTCTTTGGCGTTGGGGCTGCTGCGTTTTTCCGCCCACAAAATAATGAGACCGCCCAAGACAAAGGTGCTGGCCACCACTTGAGGGGTGAATAAATGGTCCTTGACCCAGTGACCCAACAGCAGACCGAAGACGGCCGCGGGCAAGAACGCGATCACCACATGCAAGGTGAACTCTTGGGCCAAGCGCGAGCGCGGCAAGGCCAGCACGGTCTGGGATATTTTTTGCCAAAACACCAGCACGACCGCGAAGATCGCGCCCGATTGAATAGCAATGTCAAACACCTTCGCACGCTCATCGTCAAAGCCGAGCAAGGAGCCCAACAAGACCAAATGGCCCGTCGAAGAAATGGGTAAAAACTCGGTGAGTCCTTCGACCAAGCCCATCGCGCAGGCTTTCAGAAAAAGTATCAAATCCACAATGCAGTCCTTCAACGCCCAAAACCAGGCATGGGTGAAGGCTCGATACCCTCAAGCCCCACATTATCGTCAAAAATGCGCCGCTCGGGGTGCCAGCCTTCGCGCTGGAAGAGCCCTGAGCCGCATTCGACACCAACACGAGCGGCCTCAAGCACATCATGCTTTTTTGCCACTAAAAAGTCATATTTACGTCACACCGACTTCATCGAGCACAGGAAACGCTCCTGATGCACCTAAAATCAGACCATGAGCACACCTTCTCCCTCCAACAAGCCACAAGACGGGCAGACCACTGCGCTAGAAAAACCAAGCCATTTTTTGCGACAAATCATTGAGCAAGACTTGGCACAAGGCAGCTACGCTGGGCGACACTGGGCGGGCTCGCCAGGTGGGCGCGCTCATCAAGCCGAGGGTCCCCTTGACAGCGCGCGCATACGCACACGCTTTCCGCCTGAGCCCAATGGCTACTTGCACATCGGACACGCCAAAAGCATTTGCATCAACTTTGGCATGGCCCAAGACTACCAAGGTGTGTGTCATATGCGCTTTGATGACACCAATCCAGAAAAAGAAGACACCGAGTATGTGGACTCTATTTTGGATGCAGTGAAGTGGTTGGGTTTTGGTTGGGAGAGCGAGGTCAATGGGCAAGTGGTCTCGCATTTATTTCAAGCCAGCGACTACTTTGATTTCATGCACGACTGTGCGGTGGCCCTCATCCGAGCCAATTTGGCCTACGTCGACGAGCAAAGCGCACAAGAGATGCGCGAGCACCGAGGTGACTTCACCACGCCTGGCAAGAACAGTCCCTATCGGGAGCGAAGTGTGGAGGAGAACTTGCAGCGATTCAAAGCCATGCGAGACGGTCTCCTTGAAGACGGCTCGGCAGTTTTGCGTGCAAAAATTGACATGGCCTCGCCCAATTTAAACCTCAGAGACCCGGCCATTTACCGCATTCGAAAAGCCCACCACCACCGAACCCATGACCAGTGGTGCATCTATCCGATGTACACCTTTGCCCATCCCATTGAGGATGCGCTCGAGCAAATCACCCACAGTTTGTGCACGCTTGAGTTTGAGGACCAACGCCCCTTTTACGATTGGCTCTTGGCGCGCTTGATCGAGCTCAACCTCTTGTCCTCACCACCCCCTAAGCAAATCGAGTTTGCACGGCTTAACCTCACCTACGTGGTGACGAGCAAAAGAAAACTCGCGCAATTGGTGCAAGAAGGCCATGTCTCGGGCTGGGACGACCCCCGCATGCCCACCATTGTCGGACTCAGAAGACGCGGCTATACACCCGAGAGTATTCGGCTTTTTATCGAGCGCATTGGTGTCACCAAAAGTGACAGCTGGATAGACTACAGCACACTCGAGGCTTGTTTGAGAGAGGACTTGGAGGGCAAGGCGGCGCGCGCCATGGCTGTTCTTGACCCGCTCGAGCTCGTGCTCACCAACTGGGTGGAGGTGATGGGAGACATTGACTCTGAGCGTGTGGGAGCACCCGCTCACCCGCACCACCCTGACATGGGTGAGAGAGCCTTTTTGTTCTCACCCAAGCTCTGGATTGAGCGCAGTGACTTTGAAAACGAGCCGGCCAAAGGTTTTTTCCGACTCTACCCAGGCAATAAAGTGCGACTGAAATATGGTCACGTGGTGGAGTGCTTGGGCGCTGATATCGACGAAAGCGGACGCGTGATTCGAGTCAATGCCCGAATCATTCCCGACACCAAAAGCGGCACACCTGGCGCCAATGCCGTCAAAGTCAAGGGCGTGATCACGTGGGTGAGTACCCTGGATGCACTACCCGCCATTGTGCGTATCTACGACCGCTTGTTCACTCAGCCCCAGCCTGATGCGGGAGGACAAGATTTTTTGAGCAGTTTGAATCCGAACAGTTTGTCTGAAGTCCACGCCATGCTTGAGCCTTCACTCATCAAAGCAAAGCCCTCTGAATCTTATCAATTTGAAAGAATTGGGTATTTCGTCAGAGATCGTGCAGACAGCCAAGCGCACGCGTTGGTCTTTAACAAGACGACGGGTCTCAAAGACTCTTGGGCTGCGCCTTGAGGTGAGTCAGGCTAAAAGCAGTTCAACCTCGACGCTTTTTGTGACCGAGATCCAAACGCTGCAGGGCGACAAGACGAACGCCTCTTTAGTGAACAGACCCCTTGAGGGCTGCTGGCACCATGAGGGGCACGACCGCAATGCCCTCATCGAGCAAGGCCATGGATTCATCCACACTGACTTGGCCGCGAATATTTCTCTCCTTGGCCTCGCCGTAATGAATTTTCCTCGCCTCATCCGCAAATTGGCTGCCCACATCTTCGGTGTTGGCCAGCACTTGTTGCACGACTTTGAGCCAATTGGCCTGGAGTTGCTGCTGAATGCCGTGTCGATGCGCACTCGCCACCACAGCGTTGCTGGGCTCAG
Organism: uncultured Burkholderiales bacterium; assembly: GCA_903844385.1. Classification (GTDB taxonomy): domain Bacteria; phylum Pseudomonadota; class Gammaproteobacteria; order Burkholderiales; family Burkholderiaceae_C; genus Limnohabitans. Next base: position 5,754 of record CAIMTJ010000005.1, on the reverse strand, counting down.
TCACCACCAAGTCTGTACCTCTCGGGCCAGTGGCATCAAGGGCCTGGGAGTTGGGTTGAGCACTCACGCAAGGGCTAGCGCCTAAATCGTCGCTTAAAGCGCCTGCCCCACTGGGCAATGGGGCTTGAGCACGCGCGAGGCCTTGGGTGCGAGAAGATTTGGACGCCAGTAAATTGAGTCTGGGCGCACTCAAGCTCTTCACCACATCTTGCGCGCCACACATGGGGCATTCAATCAAGCCGCGAGAATTTTGGGTTTGGAAATCATCCTCAGAAGCAAACCAGCCTTCAAACTGGTGCTCTAGGGGACAATGCAGGTCGAGTACTTTCATGACGAAATTATGACCTAAATAAAGCGGCTTGAATAGCAAGCCCAAAAAGAGGGGTTTTTGCTCGTGCGACCAAGTTTGCGCGAGTGCGGCCTCTGAGCAACCCCCGCCCCCCAATTCCTCGGTTCATCTGGTCATCGGGTCATCTGCTGATGCGCTCACCTGCGATTTAGCCCAAGGATTTTAAAATCGCCTCGGAGCACAAACTCATCAGCCCCCCGGGGAACAATCCCAGGCCCAATATGGCGAAACCATTGACACCCAGCATCCACTTCACATCTCGACTCGCTGAAACGGTGCTCGCCGTGATGGGCGGATCGAAATACATCACCTTGACGATGCGAATGTAGTAAAAAGCGGCGAGCAAGGACATGATGAGCGCAAACACCACCAAGGGCACCGATCCCGTCATGTGAGACGCCATCAGGGCTTGCAGCACCGAGAGCTTGGCATAAAAGCCCACCAAGGGAGGCACTCCCGCCAAGGAGAACAGCACAATGGACATCACACCCGCGTAGAGCGGGCTGCGTTGATTGAGACCCGCCAAATCGGCAATTTCTTCGCTCTCAAAGCCTTCGCGTGCCAGAAGCAAAATCACGCCAAAAGCAGCCAAGGTGGTGAGCACATAGGTGACGGTGTAAAACATGGCAGAGCTGTAGGCATTGGCGCCCGGCAAGGTCTGACCATTGACCACTCCGGCAAATAGGCCAATCACCACAAAGCCCATTTGAGAGATGGTCGAAAAAGCGAGCATGCGTTTGAGATTGGTTTGTGCAATGGCAGCCAAATTGCCCACCAGCAAAGAGCACACACTGAGCACCATGAGCATTTGCTGCCAGTCCTGGGCGAGTGGCAACAAACCACTCACCAACAAACGAATGACCAAGGCAAAGGCGGCCAATTTCGGGGCAGCAGCAATCATGAGCGTGACACCCGTGGGTGAGCCCTCGTAAACATCGGGCACCCACATGTGAAAGGGCACAAGACTCAATTTAAAGGCCAAACCGCAAACCACAAACACCAACCCCAAGATCAGCACTTGGTGGTTGATCTGCCCAGTCAACACGCTGTGAAAGACCGTGCCAATCTCCAAACTGCCCGTGGCACCGTACAGCATCGACAAGCCGTAGAGCAAAAAGCCGCTGGCCAAAGCGCCCAGCACAAAATATTTCATCGCCGCTTCACTCGCTTTTGCATTGTCACGCCTTAAAGCGACCAAGGCATAGCTGCAAAGGGTCAACAACTCCAGCCCTAAATAAAGGACCAGGAAATGGTTGCCAGAAATCATGACCATCATGCCCAATAGCGCAAAAAGACTCAAGCTAAAGAGCTCCCCACCTGCCAGCATACCGCGGTCTGCGCTGTAGCCTCTTGCGTACACCAAGGTGACCAACACCGACAAGGCAGAAAAACACTTGAGCCAGTGGCCCATGGCGTCAAAGACGACCATGCGTGAAAAGCCATAACTCACCTCACCGCCTTGGGCCAAATACCCTTCCATCACGGCAACACCCAGCAAGGTGAGCAAGGACAAAACGAAAGTGGTACCTCGCTTGGGTGTTTTGACGCCCAAGTCCACCAAGCAAATCAGGCAAGTGAGCACCAAGAGAAAAATCTCTGGGCTGATGCTGAACCAATCACTGGAATCGATCATCGTTCGTGTTCTTTATGGTTGAGTGTCAAAGTTAGGGGTGTCAAGTCCAAGGTGGCGTCTGCGCTCAGTGAGCCAACTTGCTCAGCGACGCCAAACGCAGCAACTCATTGACGGACACACCCATCGTATCGGTCATGGGCTTGGGGTCAATCCCCATCGCCAAGACCGCCAAGGCCAAGAGTGTCAGCATCAAAAACTCACGCGAATTGATATCACTCAGTGCTCTCACCTGTGCATTGGCAATGGGCCCCAAGTAAACGCGCTTGACCATCCACAAGGTGTAAGCAGCCCCAAAAATCAAGGCCGTGGCAGCTCCCATTCCGAGCCAAAAGGATTGCTCAACTGCACCCAAGATGACCATCCACTCGCCAACAAACCCAGCCGTACCGGGAAGACCACAATTGGCCATGGCAAACAAGATGGCAAAGGCGGTGAACTTGGGCGCTGTGTTAATGACCCCACCGTAGCTTGAAATTTCTCGTGAGTGAACACGGTCGTAAAGCACCCCAATGCACAAGAACATGGCGCCTGAGACAAAACCGTGGGCCACCATTTGCACCATGGCACCGGTCAGCCCCAACGGTGTGAAGATGAAAATCCCCAGTGTCACAAAACCCATGTGGGCCACTGAGGAGTACGCCACGAGCTTTTTCATGTCCTCTTGCACCAAAGCGACCAGGCCCACGTAAATCACAGCGACCAAAGACAGACCCAAGACCCACGGCGCCCAATGGTGGGCTGCGTCGGGGGTGATGGGCAATGAAAATCGCAAAAAGCCATAGGCGCCCAGTTTGAGCATGATGGCTGCCAAAATGGCCGATCCGCCCGTGGGGGCCTCCACGTGAACATCGGGCAACCAGGTGTGCACAGGCCACATCGGGACCTTGACTGCAAAGGCGGCAAAGAAGCCAAAAAAGAGCAAGTCCTGCACCCAAGCCTCCAGCGGCAAGGCCGTCCAACGCGCCAGCTCAAAACTGCCCCCCGACTCAATGTACAAGTAAATCAAGCCCACCAGCATCAACACCGAACCCGTCAAGGTGTACAAAAAGAATTTGAAGGCTGCATAAATTTTTCGAGGCCCTCCCCACACCCCAATGATGAGGTACATGGGAATCAAGGTGGCTTCAAAAAACACGTAAAAGAGTAAGCCGTCTTGGGCACAAAACACCCCGATCATGAGCCCACTCAAAATCAAGAAGGCCCCCATGTATTGGTGCACCCGCTCGGTGATCACCTCCCAGCCGGCAATCACCACGATCACGGTCATGAAGGCGGTGAGGACAATGAGCCACAAGGACAGGCCGTCAATGCCCAAGGCATAAAACACATTGAAGCGCTCAATCCAAGACACATGCTCGACGAATTGCATGCCCAACATGGTATTGGAGAATTGGCTCAGCAGTGGCAAGGTGAGGGCAAACGACACAAGACTTCCCATCAAGGCCACCCACCTCGCTACATGGGCGTGCTGATCGCGACCCAGCACCAACAACACCAATCCAAAAAAGATGGGTATCCAGATCGAGAGGCTCAAAAGTCCCATGTTCGCTTTTCTTTCATTGTGTTGTCAACTGCGTGGCACGCCCTCATCATGGCTTGATCCAGACGAACCAGGTCATCAATAAAAATACACCCACGATCATGACCAAGGCATAGTGATAGAGGTAACCCGTTTGCAGCGGTTTGATGCGAGCCGAGGCCAAGGCCATGAGGCGCCAAGATCCATTGACCACATACCCATCGATCACGCGCTGATCACCCTCTCGCCATAAAAACCGACCCAATACCCGAGTGAGCCTGGCCAAAACCTGCTCATTGAACCAGTCCATGTAGTATTTGTGCTCAAGCACTTGCACCACAAAGGAGAGTTGGCGCCCCACCCAAACGCTTACTCTGGGGTTGACCATGTAGCAGTAATAGGCACTGAGCACCCCCAATAAAGCCAAGGCAAAGGGCACACTGGTGAACGCAGCAAGTCCCATGGCCAAGGGTGACTCAAACTCGCTGGCCAACTCATGCATGACGGGGTGATGCTCACTGAGGACCGTGATCGCGCCTTGGAGCAAGTCACTGTAAAGCACCCCCTGGATGCTCAAGTAACCAATAAAGATCGAGGGAATTGCCAACAGCACCAAGGGCAAAGTCACGACCCAAGGCGACTCATGGGGCACATGGGGTGAATGGGTGGCATGGCTCGCATCGTGGCGGTCGTCGTGGGACGCGGGTTCATCTTCGGCGTGGGGCGCCAAGTGGTAGCGCTCCTCACCGTGAAAGACCAAAAAATACAGTCGAAATGAATAAAAAGCGGTGACAAACACCCCCAGCATGACGGCCCACTTGGCAAAACCAGAGCCCGGCAATTCTGAGGCGAACACCGCCTCGATGATGCTGTCCTTGGAGTAAAAACCCGAGAAAAAAGGCGTACCGATCAATGCCAAAGAGCCGACCAAGGAAGTGATCCATGTGATGGGCATGTATTTTTTGAGGCCCCCCATGTAGCGAATATCTTGGTTGTGGTGAACACCCATGATGACGGAGCCAGCCGCCAAAAACAGCAAGGCTTTGAAAAACGCGTGCGTCATCAAGTGGAAAATAGCGATGGGATACGCCGAGACCCCAAGAGCTGCCGTCATGTAACCCAACTGCGAGAGCGTGGAGTAGGCCACCACGCGCTTGATGTCGTTTTGAATGATGCCTAAAAACCCCATGAAAAGCGCCGTGATGGAGCCCACCACCAAGACCACATTCAATGCCGTGTCACTGAGCTCAAAATAAGGCGACATGCGAGAGACCATGAAAATACCGGCTGTCACCATGGTCGCGGCATGAATCAAAGCGGAAATGGGTGTAGGGCCTTCCATGGAGTCGGGTAACCACACATGAAGTGGGAACTGAGCGCTTTTACCCATGGCACCAATAAACAAACAAATGCACACCACCGTGAGGAGTGACCAATCGGTCCCAGGCAGCATCAAGGCCGTGAGATCGGTGGATTTGGCAAAGATCTCGGTGTAGTTCAAGCTGCCCGTGTAGGCCACAATCAAGCCGATCCCCAAGATAAAGCCAAAGTCACCCACGCGGTTGACTAAAAAGGCCTTCATATTGGCAAAAACAGCACTCGGGCGGTCGAACCAAAAACCAATGAGCAAATAAGACACCAGTCCCACGCCCTCCCAACCAAAAAAGAGTTGCAACAAGTTGTTGCTCATCACCAGCATCAGCATGGCAAAGGTGAACAAGGAGATGTAGGCAAAAAAGCGGTTGTAGCCCTCGTCTTCTTCCATATAACCGATGGTGTAGATGTGGACCATGAGCGAGACAAAGGTCACCACACACATCATGAGTGCCGACAGACCATCGATCAAAAAGCCCACCTCCATGTTGAGCGAGCCAATCTGCATCCACGAGTAAAGGGTCTGCTCAAAACGCTCCCCGGTGCTCATCACCACCCACAAGGTCCAAGCCGACAACACAAACGACACAAAGACCCCCAAAATCGCCAAGCTGTGGCTCCAACGACGCCCGATCACATTGCCCCCGAGGCTCGTGCCCCACAGTCCCACCAAAATTGCACCCAGCAAAGGGGCCATGGCCGCGAGCAGCAAAAGATGAAGGTTTAGGTGTGGGCTCATGAACAAAGGGGCTGTGTTGGGTTGGAGGACTTGTAAGGTTGAGGACTAAAGTGTTGGAGGGCTTGAGGGCTTGAGAGCGGTGCCTTGCTTGCTTTCCATCTGAACGGGTTGACCCATCATCAAAGGGCAAGAGGAAGGTG
>CAIMTJ010000004.1 GCA_903844385.1 uncultured Burkholderiales bacterium | reverse complement strand
GCCAGAAAAAAGTGCGGTTCTTCCTGCTAAGAAAGCCGCCCCCACCATACCTGATTCACCACCCACTATTACCACACGTCCACAATGGGATTTGTTCTCAAAATCTTTGCGCCTCAACTGTCTGAGCCAAAGCCATGGTTCTTGTGCAGGGTTTTCAAATTTCAACAGTGACATGAACGGTCTTTAAGAAAAACGAAGCCTTTGAAGCATCCCAAACTTTCTTGTCGAAAATCCGTCTTGATGCTCACCTTTTCAGGGATGAAGTGAATCAGTCGCGGCTGGGCAGGTGCTCAGGCCCAAGATTGAATACATCAAACAATATTTAAAAACTCCCGTTGCGGTGACGATGGCACCGAGATAGCCCCAAGGACCGATGATCTCGTAAAACGACAGGACCATCAAGAGCAGACCCGTCAAAATTCGGACAACCCGATCAATACCGCCAACATTGTGATTCATGATCATTTCCCTTTTTGGTTGAAGATGGATGCATCGACTCTCGATTGGCATTGACTTTAATGATTTCATGCAGAATGTGTCTATGCGCTAGATCAATGTCGAGCTCGATAGCCCAAGCAAGAGGGAGGGAGTTATTTAGGTTTTTTTGATGATCTTGCCCGACTGTGCAAAACGTCTATCCGACAAGAACACTTGTTTACTCGCTGCAGTTTTCTCAAACCGCCTTGCAATGTTGCCGCAGACCAAATCACACAAGTCATAAACCGACTCGTCATCAATTTTATAAAAAGCACTCGTTCCCCGGCTCTCTCTGGCAATCAGACCGTGGGCCGTGAGGATCGATAAATGCCTCGATATATTGGCAATGGCAAAGCCACACTCTTTGGCCAACTCACCAACACTTTTCTCACCCTGGCGCAAAATGTTCAAGAGTTGAAGTCGTGTGGGCTCAGAGAGCACCTTAAAGTAGTCCGCCACTTCTTCTAAGGCTTCGGGTGGGATGTTTTCCATGGTTATTAGCCCATTGTTTGTTTTGCATTAAGTGCATTTCTTCATTCAAAGCGATCATGGGGCAGTGTTTGAAGCAATTCATGCGATTCCCAAATTCTACTGTACTATTTGCATATTTCGATGTATAGTTAAATAGTTGAATAAAGAAATAAGAATCCCTCTCTCCTTCAAGGACTCCCCATGCAACTGATCAAGTATGCAATTTTCATCGCAGCTTTAACGCTCAATGGTTGGATCACCCAAGGCGCTTATGCCCAAAGCCCCTTGAGGACGGTCGCTGTCAGCTCGACAAGCGGCTCGAAAGAATTGGGACTGAGCGTGGATGCAGTGGTGGAGGCCGTTCGACAAACAACCTTGTCCTCCCAAGTTTCAGCGTCCGTGGTGGCACTCCAAGTTCAGTCAGGTGACCGAGTCCGTGGCGGCCAAATCTTGGCGCGACTTGACAACTCAACGGCTCAAAATGACATCCTCTTGAGTGCCTCACAGCTTCAAGCAGCCAAGGCCAATCTGAATGCTGTAGCCAAGGACTTAGAGCGAAAAAAACAATTGCTCGCCAAAGAATATGTCAGCCAATCCG
>CAIMTJ010000003.1 GCA_903844385.1 uncultured Burkholderiales bacterium | reverse complement strand
CTCATGTGTTTGCCGCTTCATGCGATGAGCGATGTGCTCATGGATCACCTGTCGCGGGCACAAACTGTGGCCATTGGACCTGGGCTGGGTCAAGGTGAGCTCGCCCAGCACTGGCTTGAAAAAGCATTGCTGTCAAATGTGCGCTTGGTACTGGATGCTGACGCTTTGAATTTGCTGGCCAAAAATCCTTCATTGAAAGCTTTGATTCGTGCCCGACAAGATCCGGGGATCACTGTGATAACACCCCATCCTGGGGAAGCCGCAAGACTCTTGGGTGTCACTACCGAGATCATTGAACACGATCGCCAACAAGCGGCCCAAAATCTCGCTGAACAATTGCGTTGCCTGGTGGTTCTCAAGGGCCAGGGGACTTGCTGCGCGGCGCCCCAGGCACTCTCATTGAAACCCTGGGTGTGTCCATGGGGCAATGCTGGCATGGCCAGCGCTGGGATGGGGGACGCCTTGAGCGGCCTCATTGCCAGCTTGAGTGCGCAAGGCGTGTACCACGGTTTGTGTTTATGGCAGGCGAGTGTTTTAGGCGTCGAGCTTCACGCACGCTCGGCAGACAAGTTGTCGCGCTTGGAGATGTCTTTGCATGGCCGCGATGCGATGGATTCCAACTTGAGTCACAGCACTTTTGATTCCATGGCTCATCCCGGACATGATAAAGCCCCACCTTTCAATGGTTTGCACGCCTCTGAACTCGGACCTGTGATTCGCCATTTGATCCATAATGCGTTGAATCCTCAGGGTCAATGAGCGTCTTGGGAGTCTCTTGTAGAATGAGACTTTAGGGACTGGGAACTTCAAAGTGAAAGCATTGTCATTGGATTGACCCCTCCCATTGTGCCCACCATCTTGGAGCGAGCTTGAACTTGGGACATGCGATGTTAGACACTGTACTGATCACGGGATCCGCAAAAAGAGGGGGCGCGGCTATCGCGCGGGTGGTTCATGACAGAGGTTACCGCGTCATTGTTCACTCAAGGAAAAGCTCTGAGCAAGAGGCCCGCTTGTTGATGGCCGAACTCAATGTCAAACGCGCAGACAGCGCGTGCCTTTGGATTGAAGATTTGTCAGAGCAGATGCTCACGCTGCCTGATTTCACCAACTTGGTGGGTGTGGTTGCCAATGCCTCAGAGTACAGGAACTCAGATTTAAGCAGCCCCAGTGCACTTTTGATGGAAGACCTCAGAACCCATTTGTTGGGTCACTTGGAGATCATCAAACACTGCAAAGACGTCCTCATCAAAAGACAAGGTGCAATTGTCGCCATTTGTGATATCCACACGGAGCGACCCAATAAAAATTACTTGAGCTACAACATCTCCAAAGGGGCCCTTCACATGGCGGTTAAAGCGCTTGCCGCAGAGCTCGCGCCTGATGTTCGCGTCAATGCGGTCTCACCCGGTGCGCTCGAGTGGCCCATCGCCCACTCGATTGATACTGCCCGACAGCAAGAGATCTTGGCCTCCATTCCTTTGCAACGTGTGGGCACTTTTGAAGAACTTGCCAAGGCAGTTTGCTTCTTACTCTTTGATGCAACCTACACCACCGGTGCGACGTTGATGGTGGATGGGGGAAGATCCTCATTTTTGGCCTAATTGGGCAACTTATTTTAAATACCATAGGAGCGCTTTTTGTCCACGACTCAATTACCCAAACCGTTTGAGGGCGCTGTTGGCCTCTTTGATTCGGGTGTTGGGGGATTGTCGGTGTTGCGCGCGGTGAGGTCTCTTTTGCCCGATCTGGACTTGGTGTATGTGGCCGACTCTTTGCACGCACCTTACGGTGAGCAATCTCAATCGTTTATCAAAGAAAGAACTTTATCTTTGGGATTGATGCTCGAGCAAGGTGGAGTCAGAGCGATTGTGGTCGCTTGCAATACGGCCACTGTCTTGGCTGTTAAAGCACTCAGAGAACAAACTGCATTGATCATCGTGGCCATTGAGCCCGCCATCAAGCCAGCTGTCTCTCACACCAAATCTGGCGTTGTGGGCGTGTTGGCAACGACCCAAACGTCTCAAAGCCAAAGTGTGAAACGCTTGTGTGAGCTTTATGGCACAGACACCAAAATCATCGTCCAGGCTTGTCCGGGACTGGTCGAATTGGTGGAGTCGGGTTTGCATCAAAGTGATGAAGCGCGTGCACTGCTGGCTCACTACGTTGAGCCATTGATCGAGCAAGGGGCAGACACCCTGGTCTTGGGGTGTACGCATTACTCATTTTTGAAAGACACGATTCAAGCCGTGGCAGGCATTGGAGTCGAGTTGATCGATCCGTGCGACGCCGTGGCCAGAGAATTGGCCCGACGCTTGAGTGCGCAGTCACTGACGTCGCTACCCCAATCGCTTGAAGGTCAACAAGCTTCACTCACAACCGATCCCGATACGAAAGTCAAGAGTTCCCACTCAAAGGGCCAAACTCGTTTGTTCACGACGGGCAGCATCGCTATAGCCCAAACGGTCATGTCCCAGCTTTGGGGTGAAGATATTGTTGTTGAATCTTTTGCGGGATCCATTTTTTAACGGTTTGACTGTGCGATCAGCCTGGGGCTTGGTGTCAAACGCACGCCATTTGATCGACCTTTTTATGCGCTGCAATGACAAGCATCATGAGTGCTGCGCTGCGGTCGTCATGAATTTGAGCCTGAGCATCCAGTGTGCAAAGCGCTGGGCTCGCAAAAAATGACACTGCAAAATAAAGAGTGCGTTGATCATCCATGGGAAGCATCTTAATGCAATCGAGCTTGGCCAAAGCTCTTGCCCCAATGACTCCATGCTGACCCTTGACTGCTATCACGCGGTGGTTGGCATCGCAGGTCAACGTTTTGAGTTTGCCCATGTCGTGGCACAACGCCACCAAGGCGACCATGGGGTCGAGATGGGGCAATTGGTACTCGAGGTCTCGCGCTGGGACTTTGAAGTGGCTGTCCTCAATACCCTGGTAATGAAAGCTCAATGCAAGTTCCTTCGCGCATAAAGCGACTCGAATGGAGTGAAGCAGCAAAGTGGATTTGGCGCTGTCTTCTTCGGCGGGGAAATGAGGGTGTTGACTGAGGATCTGGAGGCACTCAAGAAGTGCTTTGGCGTGCAATGGGTGGGTTTTTTTGACGTCATTGATCCATGTCAAGATGTCTAAGCTTGCCGCCTCGTCAGCTTTGGCCTCGGTCAATACCAGTGGGTGATGGCGATTGATGGTAAAGCATTTCTCCCCATGCAGGAATTTGGAGGATGCGCCAAGACTCGTATACAACCCATTTTTTTCGTGCGGCAATAAGCTCATGAAAAGGTTTTGACGTTGGCGCAAAGCATGCAACAGCGTTACTACCCAACCCAACAAGCCGATGGTGCATAAAACTGCCAAATGTTGTTGAGTGGCCGACCCAGTGCTTTGGATGATCTCGTTCAAGACCAAGTCGATGGGCGTGTGATTGGGCCTGAGTGACAAGAAACCCCAAAGGCTCACCACCAGCCACCAAAAGCTCGCCACCACGAACGCGCTTTTGAGCATGGGTGTGGATCTTAAAGAGGTACTGAGCTCAAGGTCTGTCGGTCGAGTTCGAGTACAAATTTTCTCATTTGTGCATGAGTCTGCTCGATCAGGCTCATGCCTTTGTCGTGCCAATCTCCCGGGCTCACCTGCAATTGTGTGAGCAATCTCCTGGCCCGGTGGTAGAGCAAAATGAGAGACCTTAGATTTTCCAAAACCAAGCGGGCAGACGCTGCATGGTGCGCAAAAGCATCGGTGGTATTTTGAAATCGCAACAATCCGCTCAGTGGCACTCGCTTTGCTCGCCAGCGCGATGCATGGTAACTGTAATTCCACTGAACCATCAGTGGTTCTCGCTCATATGGGTAATGTTTCGTTGAGGCTTTGAATGAAAACCACATCACCCTTAAACGCCCTGAATAAATGGGTTGAAATTGGTTCAAGAGTTGATCGAGCTCAATGATGGCTTGCAATGCATTGAACAGCAAATCGTGCAAATCTCTCACCCCAGTGCTGTAGGTGGCTAGGGCGGTTTGTCGCTCAAGTTCAAGGACGGGTGACATGATGCTCTCCCCATGTTGGAGTCAAGACAATGGCTTTGGATGGAAGTATTTTAAAAATACGCTCATCCAATTGCTTGCCCTAAAAACAGCGCTTAAGTCCTGATTTCAATCCTTGATTGCGAATGCTCTCTTATTTCCAATGCCACCCGTGACGTCTTTGTGGGTGGCATCATCAAGTCCAATAGAAGGCTTAGGGTTGTGCGCCGTTGATCTTGGACTTTTCCGCCACTTGCCCCCAGCGCTGTAAATCACTTGCCACCAATTTGCCCAACTCCTCAGCGGTGCTCGGAGTGGCTGTCACTTGATTGTTGGCCATCAGGCTGATCACTTCTGGCATTTTGAGGATGCGGTTGACCTCGGCCTCAAGAGACTTCAGCACTTGGGGTGGGGTTCCAGCAGGGGCGAAGAGCGCCGCCCAAAACCGAAATTCCACCTCGGGCAGACCCAGTTCTGCCATCGTGGGTACATTGGGTAGGGTTGCGATTCTGCTCGGAGAGGAGACGGCAAGGGCGCGGATAGTGCCCGAATTGATCGAGGCGATTGATGGGCCGGTGTCGACCATGGAGGTGAGTAAATCACCCGATATCAAAGCGGTGATGGTCTCCGATGTGCTTTTGTATTGAATGAATTCCCCGGGAGTGCCGGTTTTGATGCGCAGCAACTCGCTGGCAAACTGAAAAGCGGGGCCTGACCCACCATAGTTGGCTTTATTGGGATTGGCCTTCATGAAGGACACCAATTCAGCCATACTTTTGATGTTGGAGCTCGGTGTCACGACGGCAATCAACGGAAATGAGGCCACCAAAGAGATCGGTGCAAAATCTTTGGTGGTCGAGTAGCGAAGTTGTTTGTTCAAGATCGGTGTGAACACCATATTGCCAATGGGGCCCATGAGCAAGGTATAGCCATCGGCGGGTGCTTTGGCCACATACTCCGTGGCAATGATGCCGCCAGCACCGGTTTTATTCTCAACCACCACCGCTTGACCGAGGTTCAGGGTCATTTTTTGCGACAAGATCCGAGCCAGGGTGTCGATCCCGCCCCCTGCACCTTGACCCACGACGATTTTGATGCTCTTTGATGGAAAGTCTTGTGCGTTGACAAGCCAGCTCGCTGTGCTCAAGCAAAGAAGACAAAACGCGGATTTGAGGATGGTTTTCATAGGAATTGGCTCAATTGAAGATTTTAGATTTGAGCCCTTGGGCCCACTCTTGAATGCTCACCCGTGTGGGGTCGTCACGGATGAGTTGTTCAGTTTGAGACAAGATATCGGATTGCGATTGACTTAAATCAATGGGAACACCAAAGGGCTGCTCAATATACCAAGGCGATGGTGTGTAGAGCTCAATTCGATTTCCTTCTGGGTCAAACAAATAGATACTCCACGCGTTGCCATGGGTGATGGTGCGTTGCAAAGGAACATTGTCTCGGAGCAAGTTTTCGTGATAAGTTTTCAAGGCGGCCAAATTATCAACGCGAAATGAAATTTGATTGATGGGGTTGAAGTTCAATTCATTGGGTCGTCCACTGGCCAAAACGATTTGGTGGTGTTCTTCTGGGCTGCGACTGAGGAAAGCAATTTCACCGCCCAAGTAGTAGTCACCACGATCGGTGAGCACGAGTCCAAAGGTCTTGGTGTAAAACTCAACCATCTGGTCGAGATTTTGGCAAAAGAAGCCAAAGTGGGTCAGTTGTGCATTCGGTGGTCGGTTCATGGTTTTTTCCTGAAATCAAATAAAGTGTTGAAAACCAGATGGCGCTCAAATGCCTTTTTGCCGCTCATCCTCAATGGGGTGAAGCTCAAGACGCCTGGGATCGAGCGACAGGCCTCATTTCAAAGCGCCAAGCACTGCTCATTGGCGCTCAATGTGTTTGAGTTCCACAACATGTCGCCAACGGGTGATTTCTTGCTCTATGCGTGTTTTCATCTCTTCGGGGCTGGATGCAATCGGAGTGCCACCAAAGTCAGCAAATTTTTGTTTGAAATCTGGACTATCAAGCATTAAGCGAAATTCATGATTGAGTTTATCCACAATGGGCCGCGGGGTGCCTGGTGCAACCACGACACCCAGCCAAGAGCTGAATTCAATGCCTGGTAGAGTTTCAGATACGGTGGGTATTTCAGGCATCAAAGGAGAGCGATTTTTTGATGACACGGCCAAGCCGCGCAGTTTGCCGCCCTTGATTTGTCCAAACGAGAAGGTTGCGGTCTCGATCATGGTGTCGACTCGACCCCCCATGATTTCGTTGAAGGCTTGGGGAGCACCTTTGAAGGGGACGTGAAGCATGTCAACACCGGCTTCAATGTTGATCCACTCGCCCAGCAAATGGTGCAAACTGCCCGAGCCAATCGAGGAAAAAGAGGTTTGAGCGGGATTGGACTTGGTCTTGGCAATGAGCTCGCCAAATGTCTTGATGGGCGAGTCTTTGGCGACAGAGACCACCATAGGATAAGTGACAATGGTGCTCACCATGCCAAAATCTTTGACAGGGTCGTAGGGCAGTTTGTTCAAGATGGCCACTGAAGCGGGGTGGCCACCAGTCAAGAGCACCATGTTCAAGCCGTCGGGTGCAGACTTGCTCACAAAGTCGTTGCCGATCAACCCCCCAGAGCCGACCCTTTGCTCGACCAAAACGGGCTGGCCCAGTCGCTCTGAGAGCCTTTGGGCCAACAGGCGCGAGACGATGTCCGTACTTGAGCCCACACCAAAGCTCACCGTGAAATGAATCGGTTTGCTGGGGTAATCATTGCCACCAGAAGTGACTTGAGCTTGTGCAGCAAAGCCGCAAAGGAGCAAGCTCAACCATGCTAGCGGCTTGACGTTCAATGAAAAAAGTCTGGCTAAGTGTGACTTCATGGTTGTCAGTGAGCGATTTGAAAAGCCCTCACATAACTCCGAATCGGACAAGACGATGGTTCGTGCCATGATGAATGTGTGTTGAAGTGGGGCTCAGGCCGTTGTCTGCAACTTGCCGGCAAAGTCCATAAAAAGAAGTTCAATTATCCCCAACTCCCTGCGATGCAGGCCTAAGCGTAAGCCCTAGGTTGGCACCGTCAAGGCGTTTGCTCATCAAAGAACGATCCCATGCAGAACTCGAGTCGATCCGAGGAGTTCGCCCGCCAAGTGCCAACAGTCATGGCGATCTCGCCCCCTCGATTGGGGTTAGGCCTCTATCAAAAAGTATGGAATTTCTGTAATATGTACCAGTCGATTTGACGTGACACTCGGTGCTCAAATTTTCTTGATCTTGGTGCAAGAGCATCCATCGTCTAGGGGGCTTGGCCCATCAGAAACCCCTTGACCTCTTTTTTTGGGGTCATCCTATTTTTATCAACAAGGAACGCTGTGAAAATTCTTTTCTTTAATGACTTTCGTTTGGGTATTTTGAAAGACGACCATGTTGTCGACGTGACCGATGTGGTCAAGGACATCCCCCATGTAGGGCCTGGTGACTTGATCAACGGTTTGATTGAGCATTTTGAGAGCTATCGCTCTAAAATTCAAGCCAAAGTAGATCAAGAAAAAGGCGTTCCCTACAGCAGTGTTCGCATCCGTCCACCGTTACCCAAGCCGACCAATATTGACTGCATGGCAGTCAATTACATGGAAGATGGCACCAAAACGGAAGCTGCACCCATCAATGCTTTTCACAAGTCACCCACCGCGATCATTGGCCCAGGTGACTCCATGGTGCTGCCTGACATGCCTGCGAGCGTTTTTGAAGGTGAGGCTGAGTTGGCGTTGGTCATTGGTAAGCACGCGAGCAATGTGAAAGCAGCCGATGCCATGCCCTATATTTTTGGTTATGTGAACTTCATTGATGGCTCGGCGCGTGGCGTCAAGCCCGATACCAATGTGTTTTATCAAATGAAGTCGCGTGCCACCTTCGCACCCATTGGACCTTATATCGTGACAGCGGATGAGGTGAAAGATCCCATGCAGCTCAAAGTCCAATTGTGGGTCAATGGCCGTTTGACTCAAAACTTCAACACCAATGACATGGCCCACAACATTCCCCGTTGCATTGAATGGGTAAGCCATATTCACGATCTTGTTCCTGGGGATATTTTGGCCACGGGCACCAATCACCGCGGTCTGTCATCCTTCCAAGGTGGCGATAAGATTGAGTTGGAAGTTGAAGGCATGGGTCGTTTGGCGATCACCGTCAAGGACAGCCTCAACCGCACCTGGGTGCGAGAGACTCGCCTTGAAAGAGAGCAAATGGGTTTGCCCGTGATCGCCAATCAACTCACAGGCAAATACGCGCCTCACTGAGCAAGCCGTTGTCAACCCATTGTGGCGATTTTTTGGGGGCTTCAAAAGATCGCCACAACGAGTATTGAAGTGCCGTCTGCAGTCAACATCAAGTGGCTGAGAATCTTCCTGGATGCTCGAATCATTTTTGGCAACACAAGGGGTCTTCGCCTTTCAAAACACCCCGGGGCTTGGGTGTGTACAGTCTAAAAGTCGGTGGCTGGGGGGAGGGCTTTTCGTCTTTAAGTATTGTTCAATGGTGTTTTTGGCGCTCCATGGGTGAGTGGGCCCACTCCAGACGGCAGCATCCCAGATGGTCAGACCGGTGGGTGTGCGCGCGAGAATTAAAACGGCGGGCTCGAGTTTGGCAAACGTGACCTCAGCCCAAAACCATTCGCCATCCCTTGCCAGTTGAACCAACTGGGCGCTAGCGGAGTCAGGCGGACTGTATTGCTGAACGGCTTGGAGTGCGCTTTCATAGTCTGGGCTTTTGGGTGACACATAGTCAATGCGGTTGCACTGGGAGGTGGCCATGTTGATCCACTCCGTGGCCTTCTCGCGTCCATATCCGAGCAGATCAAAATAGACGGAATCGATCAAAAAGATGGTCTTGCCGTCCACCCTTTGGGTCTCGAGATGAGATGCTGCGATCAGCGTCACGCTCAAAAGCAGTGTAAGAGTGGCTGTGGATTTTTTCATAAAAATAGGAATCAATACCCACTGAATTGAACGCTTCAATGAAAGCTTGAAATCTCATTGAACCATCCAAGAAGACGGTCGGTCAAGAGAAGATAAAGAGCAGTCGATTGCCTAGAGTAAGATGGTACTTGAATTATGGAATGTCAATAGCACCGTCAAAAAATCATGAAGTTATTGGATCCTGCATTGTTTCGAGATCAACTCGAGGGCCAAGCGTTGGGGTTGTTTGTGTTGAGCAACGGCTCGGGACTTCAAGTGGCCGTCACCAATTATGGCGCACGAATCCTGCAAGTATTGACCCCAGACCGCTCGGGCCAGCTTGACGATGTGGTGCTCGGCTACCAAAGCCTTGCCGATACGGTGGCGGCACGCAGCTCAGTGGGTGCTTTTATCGGGCGCTACGCTGGGCGCATTGGGGGTGCGCAGTTGAGCCTGAATGGACAAGTTCACCGATTGTCAGCCAATGATGGGCCGCATTGCTTGCACGGTGGAGCCGAGGGGTTGCGCTTCAAGGCGTTCCGTGTAGAGTCGGTTGAGCGCGATCGCTTGGTCTTGGCCTACCATTTTGACCATGGTGAAATGGGGTTCCCGGGTGCTTTGGATTTGAGCTTGGAGTACCGGGTCACTCAGCAGCCAGCGTTGGAGATCACTTACCGAGCCTGCGCGATTGATCAGCCATCCGTGGCGAGCTTTACCTCACATGCCTACTTCAACCTCAATGGAAGTGACTCAGGCAGTGCACTCGACCATGAGGTGATCATCGATGCAGACCATTACTGTGAAGTCGACGCGGCCTTGGTCGCCACAGGCCAGGTGATCCCCACCCACAACACGGTCTATGATATGAAGCTGCGCAAACCATTGTCTGAGCACTTGGCACACTTCAATGGCAAGGGGTTTGATGATTGCTATTTGATCAACACCCAAGAGGTTTCAGATGGCGGGGCAGGGGATTTGGCATTCAAGCGTTGTGCGCAGGTTTTTGCTCCCCGTTTGGGTCGCGCCATGGAGGTGTGGTCCAACGAGCCGGCGCTGCAGTTTTACACGGGGCTCAACCCCAATGCTCACATTGGACACGGTTGGGGAAAGTCGGGTCGGTTCTATCAGCAGCAAGAAGGTCTGTGTTTTGAGCCCCAGGCCT
This sequence comes from uncultured Burkholderiales bacterium, assembly GCA_903844385.1. Lineage (GTDB taxonomy): Bacteria > Pseudomonadota > Gammaproteobacteria > Burkholderiales > Burkholderiaceae_C > Limnohabitans. The sequence continues at coordinate 9,972 of CAIMTJ010000003.1, read as the reverse complement.
ACCCCAATGCGCCGAACTGCCCGGCATTTCCCTTGCCGCTTTATCAACCAGGAATCGTGAAAAACGGTAAAACGGCTTACGTTTTTAAAACCTTTTAATCGATCTTGATGTTGGCCGCCTTGATCACTTGGGCCCACTTTTCAATTTCATCTTTTTGAAACTTGGAAATTTGCTCGGGGTTCATGAAGGACGGCAGCATGCCTAAGCCCTTGAGGCGCTCTTGCATGTCGGGAGTTTGCATGATTTTCATGATCTCCTGATGGAGTCGCTCCACGATCGGCTTGGGCGTGTCAAATGGGGCAAACAAAGCTTGCCAAGAAACCACCTCGAAATTTTGCAGTCCAGGCCAAGCTGACTCGGACACCGTGGGGACATCGGGGAGGGAATCGGTGAGTCTTTTGGAGGAGCTCACCGCCAATGCTCTTAATTTACCCGACTGAATTTGAGGTCCAGCGACCACAGTGGTATCGAACATGAAGTCCACTTGCGAGCTGATCACATCTTGGATGGCCGGCGCACTTCCTTTGTAAGGGACATGGGTGAATTTGACACCAGCCCTGTAAGCCAACAACTCTTGGGCCAAGTGTTGAGAAGTGCCGTTGCCAGCCGATGCGCCGGTGAGCTTTTCGGGATTGGCCTTGGCTGCGGTGAGCAAGTCTTTGAGGGTTTTATAAGGGCTGTTGGCGGAGACCACCAAGACCACCGGATTGGTGCCATACAGGAAGACGGGGGTGAACGATTTGACGGGGTCATAGCCGAGTTTGGGGTAAAGGCTTACATTGATGGCGTGCGATGAAATGGTGCCGCCAAGCAAGTTGTAGCCGTCGGCAGGAGCTCGTGCCGCAATTTCAGAGCCCACACTGCCGCCGGCCCCGCCTTTGTTGTCGATCACAATCGTGGTGCCAAGTGCTGTGCCCAATTTTTGTGAAACCACTCGGGCCAAGATGTCCGTGGTGCCCCCTGCTGGAAAGGCCACCAAGTAATTGATGGGTTTGTTGGGCCAAGGCTTGGAGGTGTTTTGTGCCCAAAGCGCCAGGGGTGGTGTGGTCACTGCCAAGGCACATAGGGTGAGGGTCTGTCGTCGAGTTGATTTCATAGGGATGAGCACTTGAGTGAGATGCTATTGGAGCATCAAAAAAACACGCCATGACTCAGGGTTAACATCAAAGGCGCTGTGTTTTTATGTCTTCAAGGCCTTGGGCTCAAGAGCGCCCGCCCGTGGATTGGGGGAAGGTTCAACTTCACAAGGGTCCTGGGGCAATGATCTCTGGATACCAACGCAGCTCGGTGGCATCGTAGTGCAGGATGACGTTTTGATCGCGCAATGCATAGGCTTCAAAGATCCCAGGGTGCACCAAATGCAAAGGGCTGACAACTTTGTATTCAACCAGCGGACCCAAAAGATGGGCTGCATCACGGTGGGCAAAGACCAAGGTGTTGCAGCGGTACCAAGGTTGAATGAGCGAATCGTCCCAAAAGAGAGATCGAAAATCATAGCAGTCAAACTCGTGCTCTAAAAATAAGGCGTGCCAATACGCGGGCGCTTGTTCATTGAGGTGGTACATCCCCCCTTGTCCAGGAATCGCTGCAGAAAAAACGACCAGACTGGCTGCTTGGCATAAGGAGCGCACCAGTGCGGGGGCTGATGCTGCGGGGAGATGCTCAGCGACTTCCAAACACAGGGCCACGTCAAAACTCTCTTGCAAATGCACGGGTTGAGACAAGTCAACATATTGAACAGGAACGAGCGGAGCTTCGTTTTCTAATGCATGGGTGTCTAGTCCCAGAACCCGCAAGGCTCCATGGCTCATGGCCATTTCAAGCCAAGTGCCTCGACCGCAACCAAAATCCACCACAGTTTTGCCTTGGAGCTTCAAATAGGACAAGACTTGATGGGCCGAGGTCTTGACCCAAGGTGCATAGTCGGTCATCACGACTTGGAGTTTTTGGTAGTTTTCAGCGTGACTCATAGGGCCTTGTGTGTGGTGTGGAGAAGCGTATTGAACTTTTGTTGGCGCGGGGACCCTGGTTCACGCCAACAAGCGAGCCAGGAATTATTTTTGGATGTTAACCCGATGCTGCCTCTCAAGTGGCGTGGTTCTGTTTTGAGCTTCAAGAGGAGGGGGTTATGAGCGCCAGTCCTTCGCGAGGAATTGCCAAGAGGGGTGGGCGAGAAGCGAGACAGGGTTTAAATGGCGCGCCTGAGGCCCTCGAACATCCATTGTGCTGCGGGAGTGAGCGGCAGCCCAGGCCTTTGGATGCAAACAATGGAAGGGGCGGGCAAAGTCTCGCGTATGGCAATCACCTGAAGGGCGTCTTTGGTGAGGTGGAAATCATTCCACTGCACGGGCAGCAAGGCAATCAAGTCGGTGCAGGTGAGGGCCACCATCAAGCTGAGCGCCGAGTTGGCTTGAAACATCAACTGGGGTGCGGGCAAGCCGTGTTGAGCAAAGAGATCGATCAGGTCGTTTTCCGCATTGAAACTCACAGAGGTGCTGGCCCACTGCGCGTCTTTGAGTTCAGTGATGCTTTTGGCGAAACACAAGGGGTGATTTTTACGGGCCACCACCGTGCGCGTGTTTTCGGTGAGTTCGGTGCTGATGAGTCCGCTTTCAATCGCTTCTTCAGGCGCCGCACCCAAATAAAAGTCAATGCTGCCGTCTCTGAGCCCTGGCTCAATGGCAGGGTAGAGGCCTTCTATGACTTTGAGCTTGATGTGGGGAAATTGTTCTCTGAAACGTGGCAAGGCTTGGGGCAACAAGCCCACGTGGGGCATGATGGACAGGCCCATGACCACGGTACCAGTCATTTGCCCCGTGTGTTGCTCAATTTCTTCCCTCGCATGCCTGAGTTCGTGAAGAACCAAACTTGCCCGCTGATAAAAGAGTTTGCCCGCCGGGGTGAGAACCATTCCCCTGGCTTCACGCTCAAATAGAGTGGTTCCCAGATCTTGTTCGAGCAAACGAATGCTCCTCGTGAGTGCCGGTTGGGCTTGACCCAAGTGCCTGGCTGCGGCGCGCAAACTGCCACGCTCAACGATGGCCATGAGGTCTTTGAGCTGATTGAGCTTCATTGCTGGGTGCGCCCAAGGAATTGGGCGCTCATGTGAAAGATCATCATGTGGTTCTGAGGGGATAACAAAAAGGTATCAATGGTCATATTTTGCCATCTTTTTAGTATCTCTACTTCACGTTACAGTCGACATTCTTTGAGCGCCAGGGGGTCAAGAAGGCTTTCTTCTCAGATCTGGGTCCCCAACTGCACCACGATCACACTAAAAAGGACATTTCAGCCATGACAGAACGTAAAAAAGCATTGGTCACAGGTGGCGCGACAGGCATCGGTAAAAGCGCGGTGTTGGCGCTGGCCAGGGCTGGTTATGACGTCGCCATCAATTACGCCTCCAGTGCCAAAGCGGCCCAAGACACCGCCTTGGAGGCGCAGGCTTTGGGTGCCAAGACCTTGCTGGTGCAGTGCGATGTGAGTTCTGACGCAGCGGTTCGCGCCATGTTGGACCAAGTTGGCGAGGCCTTTGGTCATCTCGATGCCTTGGTCTCCAATGCTGGCACAACGGCCACGTGGAAGGTCAAGGACTTGGAGAGCTTGGATATGGATGAGTGGGACCGCACGTTCGCTGTGAATGTCAAAGGCATGTTCCAAGTGGTGCGTGCATCGGTGCCTTGGCTTAAAAAAGGGACCAACCCCAGCGTGGTCAACACCGCCAGTATCGTGGGTCTCAGGCCAGGTCCGCAGCCACTGCCATACGCAGCCAGCAAAGCGGCGGTGGTCAACCTCACCAAAACCTTGGCCTGGAATTTGGGTCCTGATATACGGGTCAATGCAGTCGCCCCAGGTTGGATGGAAGGCGACTGGATGGAAAGAATGCTGGGGGATAAGTATGACGACTTGATGGGCAAACGCGCAAAACTCACCCCATTGAAACGTTGCGTCACGGCCGATGATGTGGCCCAGACGATGATGTCACTCATTGAAGGCAATCGCTTCGTCACAGGTGAAGTGATCGTGATCGATGGTGGTTTCACCTCATCGACCTGAACACACTGGAGGGGGCCATGGCTCAGAGGCACGCGCCCCCTGAATTTCAACTTCTTTTTGCGAGACGACCATGCTAAAAGGCTTTGTTCCCTTTCCTGATTCATTCATCCAGCTTTATCGCGAGCGTGGCTATTGGCAAGACCGCTCTTTGTGTGATGAGTTCAAGACCGTCTACGAGCGTTACACCAGTCGTGTGGCACTGGTGGACGGTGACCACGCGTACACCTACACCGATATCGACCGCATCACCACCAATTTGGCACTCAATCTATTGGAAATGGGCTTGAAGCCCTTGGACCGGGTGGTGCCCACGCTACCGAACGTGCACGAATTTGTTCTCCTGTACTTTGCGCTGCAAAAAATGGGTGCCATTCCAATTGCCGCGTTGGTGACCCATCGCTTTGCAGAAATCAACCAATTCGTTGAGCTCTCACAAGCGGCCATGTGTGTCTATCCTGAGAAGTCAGGGGACTTTGAATTCTCTCCCATCATGGACCGAGTGCAAGAGAAGCACTCTTGCATGAAATTCAAAGTCGTCTTGGGCAACGCCAAGCCCGGTGAGCATTCCTTGAGGGATTTGATCAACAAACCCGCGACATTGCCCGTGAGTGCGTTGACGCAGATCAAGATCGATCCCTTGGATCCTTGTATTTTTCAACTCTCGGGTGGCACCACTGGCATACCGAAGTTGATCCCAAGAACCAACAACGACTATGCTTACAACTCCAAGGTTGCGGCCCAAGTGTGCGAGGTCACGCAAGACTCCGTCTTGTTGTTGGTTCTTCCCATTGCGCACAATTTGCCACTGGCTTGCCCAGGTATTCAAGGCTTCATGTTCAATGGCGGCAAAGTGGTGGTGCATCACAATACCCGACCGGCTGAAATGTTCGCCTTGATTCAAAAACACAATGTCACGCACCTGAAGGTGGTACCAGCTCTATTGATTCGTTTGATCAATGACCCCAGCGTCACAGAGTTCGATTTGTCGAGTTTGAAGTTCATCCAAAGCGGTGGACAACGCATGCAGCCCGAAGTGAGGCTCAAAACCAAGTCCTTGATTCCGGGTGTGTTTGTGCAAGAAAACTTTGGCATGTCGGAGGGCACACTCATGTTTGTGCGCTCAAGTGACCCCGATGAAGTGGTGATGAACACTTGCGGTCGTCCCGTGTGCGAAGACGATGAAGTGATGCTCCTCGATGAAGACGACAACATCGTGCCCATGGGAGAGGTGGGCGAGCTCACGGTGAGAGGCCCCTATACGCTCAGAGGCTACTACGGTGTGCCAGAGTACAACGCCAAACAATTCACGGTGGATGGGTTTTACCGCTCGGGTGACTTGATGCGCCAGCATCCCTCGGGCAACTATGTCGTTGAAGGACGAAAGAAGGATTTGATCAACCGCGGTGGTGAAAAGATCAGTGCTGAAGAGGTGGAGAATTTGATTCTCATGCACCCGAGTGTTCAAAACGTCGCTTGTGTCCCCATGCCGGACGCCAACATGGGTGAAAAAATGTGTGCCTTTGTGATTTTGAAAACCAACACAAGCTTGACACTCAAAGAGTTGGTGGATTTTTTACTCACCAAAGAAATTGCCAAATTCAAACTGCCCGAGCGACTAGAGGCTTTGAGCGATTTTCCTGTCTCCACCTTTGGCAAGGTATCGAAGAAAGCTTTGGGTGAATGGATCACCCAAAAGATGCAAGACGAGAGTAAAACCCACTGAGGCTAGGCGCTGAAAAAGATCGCCCTGGTGGCGAGCACAAGTACCCGATTTGATTTTAAACATTCATTAAAAGAGCTGACATCATGCGAATCATTGACCTGCATTGCTACCCTGGCACACAAACTTGGATTGACTCACAAGGTCCATACCCGGCTGAATTGGCGCGGTATTGGAAGCGCGACTGGGTGGCCAAAGACGAGGCGGGGGTGTTGGAGGAGTTCACCCAAGCCGGTGTTGAGGCGTGCTTGGTGGCGCTTGATTTGGAGACAACGGTTGCCGCACCGCCATGCACCAACGAATACGTTCACGACATGTGGAAACGCCACCCTGAGCGCATCATCCAATGCTGGGGTGCGGTAGAACCCGCCAAAGGTGAGATCGCGATTCAACAAGCCAAAAAAGCAGTCAACGAACTGGGTTTTATTGGTTTTCACTTTCACCCGATCATGCAGCATTTCGCTGTCAACGATCGACGCCATTACGATTTGTTTGAGGTGATCAATGGCTTGGGTGCGGCCGTCATGATTGATGTCGGAACGACGGGGATGGGGGCGGGAATGCCAGGGGGAAATGGTGCTCGGGTACGCCATGCTCACCCGTCACACATTGACGATTTGGCGGCCGATTTCCCCAATCTCAAAATCATCATGGCCCACCCCGGCTGGCCTTGGGTCGAAGAGACAACAGCCGTTGCTTTGCACAAGGGCAATGTGTATTGGGAAATGTCAGGTTGGGCACCCAAATACTTTCCCGGCAATTTGAAGGTCGATATCCGCGGGAGACTGCAAGACAAAATCATGTTTGGAAGCGACTATCCAAGCCTGCCCTATGAGCGCATTCTCAAAGAATGGGCCGAGTTGGGCTACAAGGACGAGGTGATGGAAAAAATCATGCACGGCAACGCCGAGCGGGTGTTGGGTCTTTGATGGGGTAACTTCGAATGGGTACAAAACATCATTTTTTTAACTTTTTAGATTGATTTCCTCCTACATGAACGATCACACCTCTTCAACCCATCCCGCGGGCACCAAGGCATTGGCCTTTGATCCAGCCACGGCCAATGACCCGGACGCACCTGTTTTGTTTCAACGCCAAGGCAGTGTTGCCGTCTTGACGCTCAATCGTCCTCAAACTCGCAATGCGTTGAGTGGGGAGGAGATGTTTGCAGCTTTTGAGAATATATTTGCGTACCTCAATGCAGAGATGAGTATTCGTTGTGCGATTTTGACGGGTTCTGGGACCGCTTTTTGCTCGGGTGGCAATGTCGCGCAAATGCGTGACCGTGAAGGCATGTTTGCGGGCAGTCCCGAGCAAATCGCTGAAAACTACAAGGTGGGCATTCAAAGAATTCCACGCGCCTTTGAAAAACTTCAACTCCCCATCATTGCAGCGGTGAATGGTCCTGCCATTGGTGCTGGCAACGACTTGGCTTGCATGTGTGACATCCGTTTGGCGTCTTCGCGGGCCGTGTTTGCCGAGAGCTTTGTGAAAGTCGGCATCATCCCTGGTGACGGCGGGTGTTGGCTTTTGCCCAGAACCATTGGGTATGCCAGGGCAGCACAAATGGCCTTGACTGGGGAGAGTATCGATGCCCAAGAAGCGCTGCGGTATGGATTGGTGAGCGAAGTCGTGGATCCAGAGCAATTGATGAAAGAGGCGCTATCCTTGGCTCATCGCATTGCACAAAACCCTCCCCAGGTTTTACGCTGGACCAAGCAGTTGCTCCAAGAAGCCAGGGGCTGCACCATGGATGAGGCCTTGGTAAGAGCCGGTGTACTCCAAGGACTTGCTCACCACACGGCCGATCACACCGAGGCGGTGAATGCATTTTTTGAGAAAAGAACCCCTGTCTTTGGCGCCAAGTGACACTGAGTGCAATCCTGAAATCCCAACTACAAAAGGCCAAGTCGCATGAGCCCATCCCTGATTCTTAAAGAGCACCCCTTTGAGGGTGTTTTGGTTTTGAGGTTGAACCGCCCCGAGGTGCTCAATGCATTGAATTTGGAGTTGAGGCACGCCTTGGCCCAAGCGTTCACCGCTGCCGATCAAGACCCGAGCGTTCATGTGGTGGTGCTTTGCGGCAGCGAAAAGGCGTTTTGTGCTGGTGCCGATCTCAATGAGTACGTGGATGCCAGTCCCGTTGAAATCATCGAGCGCCGAATGGACCGCTTGTGGCAGGCCATCAGCTCGTGCTCCAAGCCCGTGATCGCTGCCGTTTGCGGTTATGCACTCGGGGGGGGCTTTGAGTTGGCGATGCACGCTGACATCATCATCGCCAGTGAAAACGCCAAACTCGGGCAACCCGAGGTTCAGATTGGGATCATGCCTGGAGGCGGTGCCACACAGCGCTTGACCCGCGCCGTTGGTAAGTTTCAAGCCATGAAGTGGCTTCTCACGGGCGCTTTGTTCAAAGCACAGGAAGCCTTCCAAATGGGCTTGGTGAGTGAGGTGCTGGCGGCCGATCAAGTGGAGGCTCGGGCTTTGCAGATGGCCCAGGAGCTGAGCGCGGGACCCCAATTGGCGATCCAGTCCATCAAGAAAGTGGTCATCGAAGGCATGAGTCTGCCGCTTGAACAAGGCTTGGACTATGAGAGAAAAGCTTTTCAGCTGCTGTTTGCAACCGAAGATAAAGTTGAAGGTATGCGGGCTCGTTTGGATAAAAGACCCCCCCAATTTAAAAACCGCTAGATATTTTTGATGTGAGCGTTGTTGAGCAGATGGACGTCACTTGGTTTGGCGGTGTGCTGGCTGAGATCAAACAGATCAAAGTGTTGGATTGGGCCGCGCGTTGGCCTGTACTCAGAGAAATTCGCAATGCCATCAATCATGGCTATGAAGAGAATTCAAATCGGCGCTCACAATTTTGAACCTACGTTGGATGTCAACGTCCTGGTTGATCGCAGGCTGTGAAAAAAACAGTTTGTTTTTTTATGGCGAGTGTTACACGATCAACACAGTTTCATCACCCTCATGGGTTCAAGGCTCACCTCGCTGAGCCACACCCATTCGGACTCGACATCGTGAAGTTCAAGTCAAGGCAGCCCCGCCATAACGGATGAATCCGGGTCGCTGGGAGACCGCATTGAACCAACGCTCCAGGTTCACTAAACTCTCTCGCTCAATGGGCAAATGAAGCCAACGGTGAACCAAAAGGGCGAGTGGAATGTCCGCTATCGTGAAACGCTCACCTGCAACCCATGGGAATTGGCTCAATTGATGGTCCAAAATGACCAACATTTTTTGAACGATGAGCCGATTTTTATCCAAATCGGCCACGTCGCGATCTGGTGCACTGCATCGGATCCAGCCCCAAAATAGTATTCTCATGGGCGGCCAAGCAGACGTGTTGTTCCAATCGAGCCATTGGTCCACCAAGGCGCAGTCTTCAAGGGATTGGGGGTACAGCGTTCGGGACGTGTCATGGGACTTGGCCAAGTAGCGCAAAATGCTGTGCGACTCCCAAAGTACGAAGTTCCCCTCTTTGAGGGTGGGGACCAAACCGTTGGGGTTCATGTCAAGGTAAGCTTGGGTTTGGGTCAGACCAAACTGCATGCCGGCATCCAACCTTTCAAAGTCCAGTTGTAAATCCTCACAAAGCCAGAGGACCTTTTGCACGTTGATCGAGTTCAGGCGTCCCCAAAGGATTCGGTTGGTCATATCATCTCCTGGCCAAGATGGGGAAAGTCGGGTAGGCAAAGCCCTATTTTTTGTGGACAATCTGCATTCTAGTCCGAGTCGAACCGATTTCGCCCCAGTAGGCCTCATACAGTAGATTTCATTGGAGTGTCATTTTGAAAAAAATCAAGCAATCATGGTTGTGCTTCCTCTGTCGCGCCTTCTTGCTGCCGTCGGTGTTGGCCTTTTGCGCAAGTTCCATGGCCCAGTCGAGCATTCAAGTTCAGTGGTTTGGCCAGTCGGCTTTCAAGATCACGACGATGAACGGACACGTGATCATCATTGATCCGTGGATTTTGAAAAACCCCAAAACCCCGACAGAGCTTAAAAATCTAGATGCATTGGGCAAAGTCGATGTGGTGCTGGTGACCCATGCGCATTGGGATCACACGGCCGATGCAGTTGAGATTGCCATCAAAAATCAAGCGCCGCTTTATGGTCCCGGCGACTTCAGCCAAACCCTGATGAACTTGGGCAGTTTGCCACCCAAGCAACTTCCCCGAATGAACAAAGGCGGG
>CAIMTJ010000002.1 GCA_903844385.1 uncultured Burkholderiales bacterium | reverse complement strand
CTTTACCCATGTCGATAGCCAACGACATCTGGCTGACAGGGATATTCAATTGCTCCTCAGTCATATCGTCGAAGACTATTGAAGGTCACCTAGACCGTCTTATTGTTTGAATAATTCGATTTATTTATGAAAATCATTGACGCCCATATTCACATTTGGCAAAACGGTAGCCCTAGAAAAGCCCACCGGCAAACCCCGTATTCAGCGCTTGAAGTACTCAATGATATGGACCTGGCTGGCGTTTCTGCCGCCATCATTCAGCCGCCCGCTTGGGACAGTCAAGCCAACCTCATTGCCATTGAGGCGGCACGGCAACATCCCACTCGTTTTGGAATCTTGGGGAATTTCGCGCTTGATGACCCCAATCGATTGACTATTCTCAAACATTGGAAGGAGCAACCCCAAATGCTCGGGTTGCGCTTTATCCTCAACGACCCTATTCATCTGACATGGATGAGTGGAGATGAGCTCGATTGGCTTTGGTCCATTGCACAAGACGCTGGTATTCCTATCGCACTGGCTGTCAGCAGTCATTTGCAGGTATTCGCATTGATTGCCAAGCGCTACCCTGAGTTGAAGCTCATCATTGACCATTTGGGTGTGCCAGTTGACGCCAAAGGACACCAGGCTTTTTTACAGATGCCCATCCTTCAAGAACTGGCCACGTTCCCCAATATCGCCATCAAAGCCACAGCGGTACCGGCTTACGCCACAGACCCTTACCCTTACAAAAGTATCGAAGCCGATGTCCAATTGATTTATCAAGCGTTTGGAGCTGAACGGTTTTTTTGGGGGAGTGACATCACCAAGCTTGAATGTTCTTGGTCTGAATGCATCGACTTGTTTGTCAAGGAGTACAAGTGGATTGGCCAAGAAGATAAAAAACTTGTCATGGGCCAAGCCTTGGCCAATTGGTTGGATTGGTCCGTTTAGATATTCGCGACTCTTGCAGAACAAACCACACAGCATTCAACTTGCATAGAGCTGATCCCCGGGGGCGGCAAGGCGAGGGTTTTCACTGTAGCCAATGCCTTTGATTTCATCAATAAAGGTGGAAAGTTTTGATCAATGTTGTCCAGAGACAGTTTCAAGTCTTTGCGGTGCTCGACTGGGGCTTTTTCTGCAAAGGTCAAACCACTTGATCATCGCTTGACACCCAGATTTTTATCTGATCGAAGGGTTGACCATCGAAAAAATGTATGAAAAGCCTGAACGCCTAAAAAGTCAATACTTTTTTTGTTCACCGCCCAATGTCCTGTGCCCAGCGCTTGACATCAACTCACAACCAAGAAGCAAGATGTTGAATGCCACAAACGATCAAATCCACCAAGCCCTCACCCAATGTCGCACCATTGCCGTGGTGGGCTTGTCTGCCCAGACCAGTCGCCCCAGCTTCTCGGTCTCTCAGTACATGCAATCTCACGGCTACCGCATCATTCCCGTGAACCCACGCTACGCAAAAGAAGGCGTCCTCATCTTGGGCGAAAAGTGCTACGCCGAACTCACCGACATTGAGTTTGAGATCGATATCGTTGATGTGTTCAGAAGAACTGAAGACGTGATGCCCATTGCCACCCAAGCCGTTGCCATGGGTGCGCGCGTTCTCTGGCAGCAAATGGGGGTGGTCAATCTGCAGGCCCATCACTTCGCTCAAGCCGCAGGCCTACTTTCGGTCATTGACCGATGCATCAAAGTGGACCATGATCACCTACTCCACCAAGGAACACCGCGATGACTCCTCAAACACATCTGGCCCAGCAGACTCAGCAGACTCATTCAAACAACCTGGAGACGGACTGTGTGCTCCAAGAGGAGTCTTCCCCCGGTGTGATCACCCTGACACTCAACCGTCCCGACTCTTTCAATGCGTTGTCGCAAGAGATGATGGACCACCTGAGTGCTGCGCTTTTAGAAATCGAATCCAGACCATCAGCCCGCGTCTTGGTGTTGGCCGCCAAAGGAAAAGCTTTTTGTGCCGGTCACGACCTCAAACAAATGCTCAACCATCAAAGCTTGGCCTATTACCAACAACTTTTTGAGCAATGCAGCACGTTGATGCGACAAATTCAATCCCTCTCCATTCCCGTCATCGCCAAGGTGGAGGGCATCGCGACAGCAGCGGGCTGCCAACTCGTTGCTCAATGCGATCTTGCCGTGGCGTCCAGTCATGCCCGTTTTGCTGTGAGCGGGGTCAATTTGGGACTTTTTTGTTCAACACCCAGCGTGGCCTTGTCGAGAAACCTCGGCCGTAAAGCCGCCTTCGAAATGCTCGTGACGGGGGGGTTCATCGGCGCCCAAGACGCATTGGAAAAAGGCTTGGTCAATCAGGTGGTGGAACAAAACACCATCGATGAAACTGTTGCCGCCTTGGCCCAGTCCATTGTTCAAAAACCCAAAGTGGCCATCTCCCTTGGAAAAAAACTCTTTTATGAGCAATTGGAATTGGGCATGGACCAAGCTTATGCGCGGGCTGGCCAGACCATGGCCTGCAACATGATGGAACCCACCACTTTGGAGGGCGTTCAGGCCTTTGTGGATAAACGCGTGCCCAACTGGAAAACCACTTGAAGCTCACCCCAACCATTGAGCCAGTAAAATCCCAACTTCTTGAATGACCCTGTTTGATTCATCTGCTGGATGGATCCAGACTCCGGGCGTTAATTTCAAACGCCTGGCTTGCCGATCAGTCACTATGGTTGCACTGAACATCACTTTCCCGATGACTCTTGATTGATACCCATGAATTCACCCTCCTCTAACCCGCCTCTTGAGCCCAGTGTTCAAACTTATTTTGACCAGTTGAGCCTGGGTCACTTTCTCATTCAACACTGCACCTCTTGCAAAACCCATTTGTTCTACCCTCGTCGCTTTTGCATTCACTGCAGCGAAGACAGCTTGGAGTGGGTCCAACCCAAAGGCACTGGCTTTGTCTACTCCACCACCACAGTCAGGCGCAAACCCGATGCTGGGGGCGACTACGACGTGAGTATTGTCGAGCTTGATGAAGGGGTCAGGCTCATGAGCACGGTCCAAGGCATCTCGCCCGAGGAGGTCAAAATTGGCATGCGGGTTCGTGCTCATATTGTGAGCGCGCAAAGCGAACAAAACAAGGTGGTCTTCAGGCCAGAGGATTCATCTGCCCAAGGAGAGCAGCATGCTTGATCTCAAAATCCGTGGACAAGTGAGCATCGTGGGTGTGGGCACGGCCGGCTGCGGCGAAGCGCCCGGTCAAAGTGAGTTGGAACTCCTTGCCCAGGCCACTTACAACGCATTAAAGGACGCTGGCCTCAAGCTCCAAGACATCGACGGCTTGGCCACGGCCAACCTCAACGCGGCCATGTGGCCACTCAATGTGGTGGAGTACCTTGGCATCAGACCGAGCTTTGTCGAAGGCACCAACATCGGTGGCTCGGCCTTCATCGCTCATCAAAAACCCGCCATGCTCGCGCTCTTGACGGGCCAGTGCAAAGCTGTCTTGGTATGCTACGGCAGCAATCAAAGAACCAGTCCATTTGGACGACGTGAGCGCGGTCAAGCGCGCAATCTATTGGACCCCAATATATTTGACGAACCGTATCACCCCTTTGATCCGCCCTCGTCCTATGCCATGATGGCGGCCAGACACATGCACCAATATGGCACCACACGCAGGCACTTGGCAGAGGTGGCTGTTGCGGCGAGGAAATGGGCTCAACTCAACCCCGAAGCCTTTCAACGCGGCCCCTTGGACATCGAGACCGTGCTCAAGGCGCGCATGATCAGTGACCCATTCACCCAGTACGATTGCTGTCAAGTCACCGATGGCGGCGCGGCCTTCATCATGACCCTGAGCGACCGCGCCCGAGACTTGAAGAAAAAACCGATTCATATTTTGTCCAACGAAACCGCCGTTTGGCACAAAAGTGTCGCCAACATGCGCGACCTCACCGTGACGCCCTCCCAAGAGTCTGGCCCCAAGGCCTTGGCAAGCGCTGGGGTCGCGATCAAGGACATCGATGTCGTGCAAATTTACGATGCGTTTTCCATCAACACCATTTTGGCACTGGAAGATTTGGGCTTTTGCCCCAAAGGCGAAGGTGGGCGTTTTGTCGAAGACGGCGCCATCGCGCCTGGTGGTCAACTGCCCGTCAACACCAATGGAGGAGGACTGTCTTGCGTGCACCCCAATATGTATGGCGCTTTCGCCACCATTGAAGCGGTGCGGCAGTTGAGAGGCGAAGCGGGAGAAAGACAAGTCGTGGGCGCTGAAACGGCCCTGATCAACGGCAACGGGGGCTCGAGTGCGTCGAGCCAATCCACATCAATCCTCGGCACCGAGAGCACCGTCTGATCAAGGGCGCGCTTTACTCGGTTTTAAAGCCAGTGATTTTGATGACTTTGGCCCAACGGGTGACGTCGCTTTCTAGAAAGGCCGCGGTCTCTTGGGGTGAACTCCAAGAGGGCTCTTGACCCTGAACACCAATCACCTCCAAGAGCTCGGGGTCCGAGAGCGCTTTCTTGCTCTCTTGGCTCAAGCGCTGCACGATATTGGCCGGTGTACCCGCTGGAGCGAATAGTCCAAACCAAGCACCGAATTCAAAGCCTGGTAAACCGACCTCGGGCGCAGCCGGAACCTGGGGCAAAGCGGGAATTCTCTCTTTGCCAGCCACCACCAAGGCTCTCAATTTGCCCGACTGGTAGTTTTGCAACTGAAACGACGAGAGCACCTCAAAGCCCACTTGGATCTGGCCGCCTAAAATTGCCAACAACTCTTGACCCGCACCTTGGTAGGGGACGTGCAGCATGTCTGTGCCTGTGCTGGACTTGAACACTTCGGCGGTGAAGTTTTGAATCGAGCCACTGCCCAACGAGCCATAGTTCAATTGACCGGGGTGGCTTTTGAGGTAGTCGATGAACTCTTTATAGTTCTTGACGGGGACACTTTGCGAGACGGTGAGCAAGCTCGGCGCTTTGCTCAAAAGCGTGATGGCCTCGAACGATTTCACCGGGTCATAGGGCAACTTGGGAAACATGTTGACGGCCATTGACATGGAGGTGACCGTTCCAACGACCAAGGTGTAGCCGTCTGCTGGCGCTTTGGCAGCGATCTCCACGCCCAGCCTAGCCCCTGCCCCACCCTTGTTGTCAATCACCACTGGTTGACCCAACAAATCGGTGAGTTTTTTGGCAAAGTTTCGTCCCACAAGATCCACCGAGCCCCCAGGCGGGTAGGGAATGATCAGGCGGATGGGTTTGAGCGGATAGTTTTGAGCCAACGCGGGAGCGGCCGTGACAGCCGACAAGATCAAAGCCAAGATCGTTAGAAAAGCCCTTGGGCGTAATAATTTCACAGTTGTTTTCAAATCAAATGTCCTTGTTGTCAGGGATGTGAACCCCAATTTCTATCTTCACCTTGAGCTCTGAGCGTTGGGTGTTCAACCCAATTTTTCCCATATCAAGGTTCTGCCTTGAGTCTTGCCTTTGAATTGTCGCACCGGTGGTATCAGTGTCATTTTGTCGCCATCGAAGTGAACCTGGCGCACTTGATCGGTGCCCAAGCGTTCTGGATCGGAGGCGATGTCCACGCGAGTGGTCAAAACCTGCCCATCGAACACAAAATGTCCCCCATATGACGCGTACTCCCGAGGCGAATCGTCTTCGCTCAAGTGCTCTGCATTGTTGCAAAGCGCACAGATCATGCGGTTATTGGGGGTAAAGCACAACACCCCAAAGGGCTCTGCACCAAAGGGACGTGGCCCAGGGCCACCACTGCCGTCATGCCCGATGGTTTCCACCAAATGCCATGTGCCATACAAGTCCATTGTCACCTTCTCCTTGAATTACTTTCGCAACGGATTCGCTCTCGCCGATCATCGACTCTGCCCAGTTTAAAGTGATTTGAGACTTTGCTGTCAATTGCTTTCCAAGGGTAATCACCTATCCCTGTGATGCTAGGATTCAGCACCTTGATTTTTCCAGGATCGAGGCCATTGCACAATGATCAGCAGTGTCCCCCAATTGAGCCCACTCTCGCCACCATCACTGCCTTGCCATGCACCTCACTGAACCGAACCCACTGCACCCATTTGTGGGTCTGGATGTTGCCCACTGGCTTGATGAACGCGCCAAGCAGCGTGGCGAACATCCCCTATTGATTTGGGCGCCCTTTGACGCACCCAGTGAGACTTGGAGTTATGCGCGTTTTGCCAGCGAAGTGGCCTGCATCGCCGGTGGCTTGGCGCGTCAAGGTGTGAAACTCGGTGACCGCGTCTTGGTGCATTTGGAGAACTGCCCCGAAACCCTTCTGATTCGATTTGCTTGTGCCAGATTGGGGGCACTGTGTGTGGCCACCAACGCGATGGCTGCGGGTCCCGAGTTGGCGTGGTTTGCTCAATTGTCTGGGGCGCGAGTGGCGGTGACCCAGCCCAAGTTTGCAGCGCTGCTCGATCAGTTCTGTCACGACTTGGAGTGGATAGCGGTGAGCGAGACCGACGCTGGCGCAGAAAAGTCCAGCAACGCCACCCTGCCCAACCGCGCCATCCCATTTCAGTCTTTGTTGGACCTGCCTTTGGCCAAACGCGAGCCCCACCCCCTTGAGCCAGCCTCCATCATGTTCACCACGGGGACCACATCGCGCCCCAAGGGGGTGGTCTGGACCCATGCCAATATGCTGTGGGCGGGCAAACTCGGTGCCTTGCAACAAGGCGTTCGTGCCGACGATATTGGCCACTTATTTTTACCGCTTTTTCATGTGGTGGGTCTGGCATGGACCTTTCTTCCCACCCTTTGGGCGGGTGCCACGGTCTTGCTGCAACCGCGATTTTCGGCCAGCCGATACTGGCCCTGTGCCCTCGAGCACCAAGCCACTTTGGGCTCGCAAGTGCTCTTTACGTCGCGCTTACTGGCTCAACAAGATGCACCGACCCATCATTTCCGACAATGGACGGACGCAGTCTGTCGCACCGACTTTGAAGCTCATTTCAAACTTCGCATCCTGGGTGGCTGGGGCATGACTGAGATGGTGGCCCAACCCATCATCACCGATCCTTCACTGCCCACGCCCAACCTGACCATGGGCAGACCCTCAACGGGCTATGATTTGAAAGTCATCGATGAATCGGGTGTGGCGCTAACAGCTCCGGGCAAAGGACAATTGCTGGTTCGAGGGGTGCGTGGAGTTTCCATTTTTGCTGAATATTTTCAAGACCCCAATGCAACCCAAGCCGCTTTTGATGCACAGGGCTACTTCCTCACGGGCGACATGGTCAAACTTCACCCCCATGGCGCGCTCGAGTTTGCTGAGCGAACGAAAGACGTGATCAAGGTCGGGGGTGAAGGGGTATCGGCCGCTGAAATCGAACAAGTCGTGTCCCAGGTCACTGGCGTGGTGGAGTCTGCGGTGGTGGCTCGCCAAGATGATCACTTTGGCGAAGTGGCCGTCGCCTTTGTCCGACTCGAACCTCACGCAAGCGCTGACTGCGTGGCTCGCATCATGGCCCATTGCCAAGACAGTCTCGCCAAATTCAAAGTACCCCGTGAGATCATTGTGCTCGATGATTTCCCCAGAGTGGGTTTTGGCAAACTCTCCAAAGCTCGCTTGCGTGAGATAGCGCGAGAGCGCATCTCCACCCCTGCTGTTTCCCAACTTTCAAGAGAACTCCCATGAAAATGATCAAACGCATCAGACACCCATCCCTTTGGATTTTTCTCCTAGGACTGACCTTGGGCAGCTTTGGGTCCGCTCTCCTTGCAAACGCTCAAGATCTCTTTCCGAGCAAACCCATTCGCCTCGTCACCTTGACCCCTCCAGGAGGATCCTTGGACATCTTGGCGCGCACCATCGCACAAGGACTCACTGAACAGATGAAACAACCCGTGCTCGTTGACAGCAAAACCGGCGCGGGTGGTAATTTGGGTGTCAATATAGTCGCCAAATCTGCACCAGACGGCTACACCATCGGCATGGTCACTGTGGCCACCCATGGCATCAACCCCAGCCTTTATGGCAACAAGATGCCCTTTAACGCCATCAAAGATTTTGCACCCATCACCTTGGCGGCTGAATTGAAAAACATCTTGGTCGTCAATCCCGCACTTCCTGTCAAGAGTGTTCAAGAACTCATTGCCTACGCCAAAGCCAATCCTGGCAAATTGTCGTTTGGATCTGCAGGAACGGGGACTTCACAGCACTTGGCTGGAGAAATGCTCAAACTCATCGCCCAAGTCGACGTCGTTCATGTGCCCTACAAGGGTCTCGCGCAGGCCATTCCCGACCTCATGTCGGGACAGATCCAATTCATGTTTTCCATGATCCCCGACTCTTTACCCCATATTCGATCGGGCAAGTTGCGCTCAATCGGGATTGCCTCAGCCAAAAGCTCAACCCTTTTGCCCGAAGTCACTCCCATCGCTGAGCAAGGTTTCCCAGGCTTTGAAGTGGCCGGGTGGTTTGGCGTTGTGGCACCCGCAGGAACCCCCAAGGACATTGTGGCGCGCTTTAACAAAGAGATTATCAAGACACTGGGTCAGCCTGAAGTGCGCGAGCGACTGGCCAATATGGGCATGGACGTGAGCACCACAAGCCCGGAACAATTCGGCGTCTTCATCGCTGCTGAAATCAACAAATGGTCAACGCTGGTGAAAAACTCGGGCGCTTCAGCCGATTGACCGCTTCACCCCCATCTGCAATAACAATGCCTTTTGATTCACACCAATTCGCTGGAGAACACCATGGTGAGTGAGTACGCTCAACTTGAACAATACATTGGTGTCAAGCACATCACCGAAGATGTCATCACGGCCAGCCAAGTTCACCGCCTGAGCCTGACCCTGAATCGCCACAGCCCAATGCCCAAAACAGGCGACGCGGTTCCCTGGGGTTGGCATTTCATCTTTTTTCCAAGACTTGTCCACACCGACCAATTGAGCCCTGACGGCTTGTCGGCTGAATTTGAGGGCTGCCCCGACAGTCCACTACCCAAGCGCATGTTTGTTGGTAACAATCTGAAGTTTCATGAGCCGCTTCGAATCGGCGATCACGCCACCAAAGAGATCTACATCAAATCGGTCACCCCCAAAACTGGACGTTCTGGTCGATTGGTTTTTGTGAATTTCGCCATCCAGATCACCGGACCGCGCGGACTGGTGCTGGAAGATGAACACATGATGGTCTTCAAAGACGATGAGCAAGAAGACAGCCAGGCAAGCGTTCTGAGTGCTAGAGCCTCTGCACCTCCAAGCGCATGGCAGCGCACCCTCACGTTGGATGAGGTGACGCTCTTTCGCTATTCAGCTGTCACCTTCAATCCGCACCGCATTCATTACGATCAACCCTACACCGTCAACCAAGAGAACTACAGCGGCTTGGTCGTTCAAGGCGGCTTGACCAGCATTTTGTTGCTGGAGTTACTCCATGAACACTGCAAGGATCGCCCCTTCGTCATGGACAGCTACAGCATGCGAGCCAAAGCGCCCTTGTTTGCTTCCCAAGCGATCACGCTGTCAGGACAGCCCTCCATTGACGGCCAGTCCTGTCAATTGTGGGCGAGCAACGACCAAGGCCAACTGGCCATGGAAATAGCGGTCAAATTCAAATGAGACGGGATGGCAAGATAGACGACGCGAGATGACGACAAGCAACTGGGGATCCTGGGTGGAGCAGGTGGTCAGGCCGCGCTTGGAGGTGATTGATCAACCGCTTGGTGAGAATTTCCCAGCAAGTCCTTGCAAACGAACAAGTTCAACAAAGAGAAAGGTCGGGGCCATATGATTGGAAAAATAGGCTTGGAAGAGCACTTTGCCATTGAAGAAACGCTGCAAGATTCGGCAGGATTTTTGGCGCCCTCGGTCTGGGGGGAGCTCTCGAGTAGGCTCATCGATATCCACGAGCGGCGCCTGCGCGAGATGGACCAGCACGGCATGCAAATGATGATCTTGTCGCTCAACGCCCCAGCCATTCAAGCCATTTGCGACCCCTTGGCCGCCAATGAAATGGCCATTCGAGCCAACGACTTTTTGGCTGAGCAAGTGGCCAAACGCCCCGATCGCTTTCAAGGCTTTGCTGCCCTGCCCATGCAAGACCCGGCGCTGGCCACTTTGGAGCTCAAGCGTTGTATGCAAGATCTGGGCTTCAAGGGCGCCTTGGTCAATGGTTTTTCGCAAGTGAACGATCCAGAAAACGTCGTTTATTACGATGCCCCGCAATATGCCGAATTTTGGCGCGTCTGCGAAGACTTGGATGCCCCCTTTTATCTCCATCCAAGAAACCCCATTCCATCTTGGTCACAAATTTACTCGGGTCACCCTTGGCTCATGGGGCCGACCTGGGCTTTTGGACAAGAAACTGCCGTACACGCGCTTCGATTGATGGCCAGCGGACTCTTTGACCATCACCCCAAGCTCAAGATCATTTTGGGACACCTGGGTGAAGGCTTGCCTTATAGCATTTGGCGTGTGGACAACCGAAATGGTTGGGTCCAGGATGAAAAGGCTTATCCTGCCAAAAAGAAATTGGGCGAGTATTTTCAAAATAACTTTTATCTGACAACCTCTGGTAACTTCAGAACACAAAGCTTGATCGACGCCATGCTTGAAATTGGCTCGGACCGCATCCTTTTCTCGACCGATTGGCCGTTTGAAAACATCGATCATGCAGCCATTTGGTTTGACAGCACCAGCATCAGCGCAGCGGACCGACTTAAAATCGGCAGAACCAACGCCATCGATTTGTTCAAACTTCAATTGTGAGCGCGGCCGAGTCCGCGGTCATGGTTGAGAGCGACACTCAGCGTTAACTGGACCCAAGATGCACAAAGATGGCGGAGAATTTCAACGCAGCAGTGAAGTTGGGTCTTGCAAAGAATTCGCAGTCACGCCCTTTGAATGCCAATGTGCCAATCCACCCAATCCACCCAATCCGATCAAGTGTGAAGCTTCGAGCTCAAGGGCCCGGATTGAGGCGAACAAGCCGTCTTGTCCATCAGTCCTTGGGGGCCCAATTCAGTCCCACATAGACATTAAAGCCAGGGGTGGCGTAACCGTTGGCCAATTGATACTGGCGGTTGGTGACGTTGTTGGCGCGGGCCAAGAAACGCCACTCTGGGTTGATGGCTTTGCCCGCTGACAGATTGATCAAACTGTAAGGCGCCAGGCGAACGGTATTGGCCGCATCATCGTATCGCTCCCCGACATATTGCACCTCACTGCCCAGCGCCCATCCTGACCAAGGCACTTGTAACGCCAAGGTCGATTGCTCACGTGCTCGACGCGCCAAGTACTTTCCGCTATCTTGGTTTTTAGGATTCATCATGTCAAGAGATCCGCTGAGCTTGACCAAGCCCAACAGCGTGCCAGCACTCCAAGTGGTCCCACTCATCTTGGCGTGACCAGTGTTGCCAAAGCAACCCGCATAAGGACCAACGCCATTGAGACAAGCACCTGCCCCGCTCACATAATTGATGAGGTTGTGGACGTCATTTTGGTAGACAACGACACTGGCGCGATCTTGGCCTGACAACCAGCGCAGTCCCAACTCTTGGTTGTTCGAGCTCTCTGGCATCAAACCGGGCACGCCGTAGTCGCTGTAGAGTTGGTACAAGGTGGGTGCACGAAACGCCGTGGCCGTGGAGGCTGTAGCGCGCCACTGCGGTGTTAGGGTCAAGCCATAGATCAAGGCGCCAGTGGACTTGGAGCCAAATAGGCTATCTGCGTCCCGTCTGGCGTTGACTTGAAAGGCATGGGCACCCAACTGGCTCAAGTAACCCAAGGCCACGGCGTTTTGACTTCTTTGGGTGTTCGGTGTGGCGGTGCCATCATTTTGGAGTCTGTCTTCTCGCCTCTCGGCGTCAGCACTGATGACCCCCGAGAACAATTTCAATTCGTTGTGAAAGAGTAAGGTATTGACCTGTGTTTGGGTGATGTAGAGCGATGGACTCGAGTCATAACGGTCTGAGCCTTGCGTTACACCGATGCGGGTCTTCCACACATCGCTCCAAAGCGCTGACCAGTTCACCCCAAAAGTTTGCAAATGCTGCTTGGCCATATCTTTAATAGGGGGGACTGAGCCATAAGCGTCGTAACCCGCATTGACAACGTTGTCCAAAACCGAGAGATCGATTTTTTGGCGGGCATCGAGCTTCAAGCCCAAGCGAGCCGAAAACGAGCGACTTCGAAAACCATCTTTGTCCGGGTTCGTACTGCTGGGTTGGGCATTGAATCCCGCGCTGCTCTCCTGGGCCAGTCCCAAGGCGTAGTCCACTCGCCCCTCACCGCCTCGCAGTGAGGTGTTGACCTCAGTGGTGTTGTAAGAGCCCACACCCAAACGCAGTGCCGGGAAAAATCCGGCCTGGCCTTGCCGTGTAAAAACCTGCACCACACCAGCCACAGCATCCGAGCCGTAGATGGCTGCTGCTGGGCCTCTCAAGACCTCGATGTGATCAACTTGGGCCAAGGGAATGGCTTCCCAAGGTGCACCCCCGGTGGACTGGGTATCGACTCGAATACCGTCCACAAACACGGCGGTGAAGCGACTCTCGGCACCCCGGATAAAAACACCGGTGGTGGACGCGGGTCCGCCCGTTTGAGAGATGGACACACCGGGCACGTGCGCGAGCACATCCGACAAGGAAGTCACACCACTGCTCTCGATGTGTTGGCGATCAATGAGGGTGATATCCGATAAGACATCGCTCAGGCCCGTGTCCGTGCGCGTCGCTGTCACGACCACCGGCGACAGGATTGAAGTGGGTTGAGTTTGGGCGGATGCGTCAATACAAAAAAAAGACGCACAAAGGGTTGAGGCCAGGGCTTTAAAAGCCAAGCGAGGACAAGGTTTGGACTGCATGGCGCCAACTTTCACTTCAAAAGTTCATCTCCCAACGCTCCCCGTTGGATGATTTGAACAGAGTCCATGAAAAGGCAGCGGCAAAGCAAGCATCCAAAATGAGCGCGAGCGCACACCCCAAACACATTGGCCATGCATGAATGCCCACGTTCATGGATTCCACGTTTTGAAGCCGGTATCCGGGCTGATGAGATCAGAATTCCACCTTCCCAAGCCAGTGGCTCAGTGGTACAAGAAATTCCTAGTGTCCGTGAAGACACCCTCATTCACCGTTGCGGGGACAGCATGGTCGCTCTGACGAACACCAATTTCCCGTTTAACTGTTTCTCTCTCCATCAGAAACAAGCACTTCAAAAGTCATAATAACATACACCCCATCAACCTACCCGGCCAGCCAACAAGAGGTGGCGCAGCGCGAGGTGATAAGGCACGCGCATGCGTTGCGCTCCAGGCCGACCTCTACCCTTCAAGGGCAGAGTCGGGCCCACCCTGAAGTCGATCCACTGGTTGAGTCGTGAGTTGGCTCAAGTTCATGGGCAAACCATGGAGCAGCCCCCGTTCACTGCGGAATCGCGATAGTTGGAGCAGGCGCCGGCGGCAAAGCCGGTACCATGCGCCAAGGCACACTGCAAGTCCCCACATAGGGGAAGAAGCTTTGGCTGGTTTCACAAAAATACCAAGTCCCTGGCGACGCATTGGCAGGTTGAAGAGACAGGTTTTGAGGGGGGACTTGGAACAAAGGCTGGCGATATACCACGGGGGGCTGAACCTCCAGAGGATAGTAATACGGATAGGCCGGCGCGATCTCTGCGCCAAGGAGTATTCCACTGAAAAGTCCTATCCCCAGACCCACCCCAACGCCCCCACCGCCATCGTAGCGACTGCCCCCCCAGCCTCTGCTGGGCACACCACCCCCTGCAGAGCGAGGCGATAGGGCACCAGCGGGGTGACCACCCCCGGCATGCCCACCCCCAGCACCGTTGTGATCGGCAAAGACAAGAGACGGTAATCCATTGGCGATGAATGCCAGCGTTAAAAATACAGCTTTGAACCTATTCATGCCATCTCTCCTTTTTTTCATCTCACTCAATACAGCCAATTGCCACTGTTGGGACCCAGGTTTTGCCCCTCCCAAAACAGGTCAAAAATGGTTTGCTGATCTTTACTCAAGAGCTGATAAAAGGACTCTGTGTTCAACCTGGCCGCTTCGATGCGTTTGAATTGAATTTGCAGGCGATCGATGTGAAACTGAAGGCGTTTTTCTTGGCGCAGAATTTTTTGATTGGTCGTGTTGGTCTCCATCATCGGTTCACGCACATTTTCAAGCATTTTCATGTCTTCAATGCGCTGCTTTTTGACATCAACAAGCAAGACCGATGACCACACATTCCAAGCAACGAGTTGATCGACTTGGAGATTGAGTTTTTTCTTCAAGCTGTCAATTCTCTCTTGAGAGATTTTGACGACCACTTGGTGACTCACCTCTTGCAGTGAGGGTTCAGGTGATGGCCGGTTTTGGGCCAATGACACTGAGCCAAGGAGAAAAAAACTCAGCAATCCAATGCTGAGTCGACCAGCGTTTTGTTGAAGGGTAAACATGGTGAGCCGCTTTCTTGATGAGAGGCTTTGCGCCTCAAAATTGAGCCTGTCGAGATGATTTCATGCGCCAAGTTTTGGCGCAAAAGAAAAAATTCGATCTTTTGCGAGTGTTGTCCTTGGCCTTGAACACAGCAAATTTTCGTCATTCGAGCCGCCTCACCTTTGATTTGAATCAAGCACGCACCGATGGGCAGCAAGATGTTTTAAAACAAGACTCTCTTGCCACCCAGGTGACCTAGATCAACATCACCGTTGTCATGAAGCCTACAGTCGAGTCAAACCACCTCAACGCCATCATCATGACTGCTTTAACCATTTCACACCACATCTTTAACACCCACCACGAAACAGAAGAAGCCACCCTCTTACTCACCAAGGCAGGCTTTGACGTTCATAAAATCTCCATCGTGGGCAAGGGCTACCACAGCGAGGAGCACCCGATTGGCTTTTACACCACCGGCGACAAAATTAAACTCTGGGGCAGCACTGGGGCGTTTTGGGGAGGCCTTTGGGGCATGCTTTTTATGCCGGCGGTCTTCTTTGTCCCCGGTTTTGGTCTTCTCGCCATGGCCGGACCTGTTGTCGGCGTTTTGATCTCTGCCATCGAAGGTGCGTTGCTGGGAGGAGGCTTATCCGCCTTGGGCGCGGCATTGAGTCAAGTGGGCGTGCCCGACAATCTCATCATGAAGTACGAACTGGCGATCAAGGCCGATCAGTTCGTCATGCTCGTTCACGGCGATGCAGCAGACCATGCCCGGGTTGCTGAGATTTTCAAATCCGCAGATATCTTGAGCACCGACTCGAGCTCTGATCGGCTTTGATGCAGGCGGCCTACCTGGGGAAATTCTTGCCTTTCAAAACTTAAGGCAAAAACATCACAGCGGGTGTCTGCCACCACAGTGATGCTGACACGGCACTCTTGCTCAATCGAACAAGTCTTGGGAGCTTGATTGCTTTTGCAGCAGCAGCATGTTTTGCTGCTCAATCGTCACTTTTCTCGGGCCAGGCACCACTCGGATGGTGTCGCCCGCTTGGATGACACCCGACTGTCTGACCCGCAAATACCAACCCGACTTGGCCGATTGGATCATGGCTTTGGCCGCTCCCTTGTATTTCATGCGGGCCGTGAATTTAAAGCAGGGTTCGCGCAGTTTCACCACCGAGAGCTCCACCCCCCCCACCACCCACAAGTCGCCCACCCAGACTTCGGACTCACGCAAACCCTCGATGGTCAAATTTTCCGCAAAAGCGCCTGCCTCAAAATGGGGTTTGGCGTGGGTTTCACGCTCGATCAACTCCTGCCAAAACGGGTAATGTTCATGGGGATAAGCATAAATGGCCTTGTCTTCACCCCCGTGCACTTGCCGATCGGCTTGCTCATCACCCTCTACGCCCGTGAGATGGACCTGGACGGGCTTGGGGTGGTCTAGACTGCTCACACTGGTTTTGTCAAAAGCCGACTTCACGCTCGACATTGACCCCTGCGCAGCCACAAAAAGCGGGGCAACAACCCCAGTGTTGATCGATACAATTCTCATCTATGGACTCCTGCTGTGACTCACATGAACGTGCTGGGCGTGAACGCTTGAAATTGATTTTGAGGACCACCTTGAGCCCTGAGCCTACGCACTTTGCCCTTGGCCCTTCGCCTTTGCATTGATACCTTGATTTTCACACTTAAAACCCATGCAAGAATTGTGCTCACGGGCCGCCTTAGACCGTCTTTTATCACACCTTCATGGATGAGCCCGAGACTTCATCAAGATTTCTTTTGGACGCCAAACGCAGAGCTCTCGCATTAAACTCTGACCACCTTTAACGGCACGACCCTTTTGACATGCTCGATCTTCTATTTTCCTACGGAACGCTGTGCAGCGAGTTTGACAATGCGGCGGCTCAACGACTGCACCAAGAAAGCGATCTGATCGGCCGCGGGAAATGGGCTGGACGCCTCTTTTTGGTGATGGACCAGTACCCCGCCGCGGTCGAGTCCAAGCTCGAACACCAATGGGTCTACGGTGAGTTGCGTCGACTCCACCACCCCAAAGAGACACTGGCCTTCACAGACGCCTATGAACAATGCCTAGATCTCGACCCCCAGCCCCATGAGTACCAACGCAAAATCAGCTCGATTCATTGTGGCCAGTCGGTCTTGAGTGCTTGGATTTACGTTTATCAATGGCCCCATGAACACCTCCAAGCCATTGCCTCAGGGGTGTTTTTCAAACCACACAACCACCCCATTGAACTGCAAACGGCGCAAAAAACATGACTACCCCTATTTGCCGCCCCTTTTTTGCGTTTCAGCGTGATCTTTTGTGAGAACCCTCCATGCACAACGACCTCTTATTTCAAAGCGAAAGTCTCGATGGTGTAAGGGTTGCCGTCGTCACGGGCTTGACCCATTTCGACGGCACCCCAGAGTTTCAAGTCGACTTGTATGTGAGCGACAGTTTGGGGGCAGAAGAAACGCACTACTTGCCCAGTCTTGAAGCGGCCAAAAACTTGGCGTTGACACTGTGCCAAGGCGAGACCTTACCCACCACCCGACCCTCAAACTGAGCTCATGACCATTAGAATGGTGCTTGATTCACCCTCAAAACCACGTTCACCCTGAGCGCCCATCCCATACCGCGCCTAGGAACCCCACTTCGTTTTTTCAACCCAGGTCTCGCATGGAAAATGTCTTCAACTTCGTGGCCATCTTGGGCGCAGGGGCCATGGGCCGAGGCATTGCCCAACTCGTGGCCCAAGCCGGTTCACGCGTGGTGATTTACGACAGCAACCCCCAGGCCCTGGAGAGCGCGCAGTCGAGCATGACTTTGCAGTGGCAGAAAATGCTGGACAAAGAACGCATCACTCAAGAAGAGATGGCAAGCTTTCAAGAGCGAGTGCGCTTGGCCAGCGACTTGAAAGACTTGCGCGAATGCGACTTGGTGATTGAGGCCATCGTGGAAAACCTCGCCGTCAAAACCTCGCTCTTTCTGTCCTTGGAAGCTGTCATCAACCCCCAGTGCCTCTTCACCTCCAACACATCGTCTCTGAGCATCACCGCCATCTCTAGCGGCTTGGCCAGTCCTCAGCGCCTGTTGGGGCTGCATTTCTTTAACCCCGTCATGCTCATGAAGGTGGTTGAAGTCATTGGCGGACTGCACAGCCATGCACAGGATTCACAGCGCCTTTGTCGCTTTGTGACCCAGTTGGGCCACACGCCGGTTTTGGCCCAAGATACCCCAGGCTTCATTGTCAACCACGCCTCGCGAGGCTACTCCACCGAGGCACTGCGCATCGTTCAAGAAAGCATTGCTGACTTTGCCCAAATTGATCTCATCTTGAAGGACCAAGCCGGCTTTAAATTGGGCCCCTTTGAGCTCTTGGATTTGACCGCCCTGGACGTTTCTCACCCCGTGATGGAAGCCATCTACCACCAGTATTATGAAGAGGCACGCTATCGGCCAAGCTTCATCACAGCGCAGCGCTTGGCCGGGGGCTTGCTGGGTAAAAAAGTCGCTCAAGGCTTTTACCGTTACAAAGACGGCGTGAAGCTCCAACCCGAGGAAGCCTTGGTGACCCGAATGGATCGCGATGAGTTGCCCAGCGTCTGGGTCTCAAGCAAAGCGGCACGTCGCCCCGAGCTCTACACCCTCTTTAAGAGCCTGAACCTCCAGATTGAAACCACCGCTCAACCCAGTGCCCAGGCCTTGTGTTGGGTAGCACCTCTGGGACTGGATGTGACCACGGCTTGTGTCTTGGAGGGGCTCGATCCGTCCAAAACGGTGGGCATCGACATGCTGGTGGCCCCCGCTCAAAGTAAGCGCTGGGTGATGGCCACCAACCCGGCCTTGCGTGCGGACATGAAAGAAGCGGGCGAGTCGATCCTGCGCTTGGACACCAAGGCCGTGAGTGTGATCCGTGACAGCGCGGGTTTTGTGACCCAGCGTGTGCTCGCGTGCCTCATCAACATTGGCTGCGACATGTGCCAGCAAGGGATTTGCACGCCCGCTGACTTGGACTTGGCGGCCACCTTGGGGTTGGGCTACCCAAGCGGCCCCTTGGCCTTGGGGGATGCCTTGGGGGGCCAAAATATTCTAGAAATCCTCTTCAATATGCAAACCGTCTATGGCGATCCTCGCTACCGAGCCAGTCCCTGGCTCAGGCGACGAGCGGTTCTAGGGCTGTCTCTCTTGCATCAAGAAGCCTAATGCCTCAAGCTTCAAGCCTCCAACTCAAGACATCCAAAAAAAATACAAGCCAGCGCTGTACACAAGCACCCGCCCCACAACACCTCCCCCATACCCTCCAACATACCCGCCCCCAACGATCAAGCTTCCCATGTCAAACGACGACTCATTCCAAGGCACTCAAGTCCTCGCAGGGGCACTCCCCTTTGATCGCCATCAACTGTTGGCGTGGCTCCATGCAACGCTGCAGCCCACACAGCCGCTGCAAGGCCCCTTGAGGATCGAACAGTTCAAAGGCGGGCAGTCCAACCCCACGTATTTGATCAAGACCGACAACGTGCAGTGGGTCATGCGCACCAAGCCCGCAGCGGCGTCCCAACTGCTGCCCTCGGCCCATGCGATTGAGCGCGAGTTCAAAGTGATGCGCGCTTTGCAAGACACGGCGGTTCCAGTTGCACGAATGCTTGCCATGTGTGAAGATGAAAGCGTGATCGGTCGCGCTTTTTATTTGATGAGCTTTGTCCCTGGGCGGGTGTTTTGGGCGCCAGAGTTGCCCGGCTTAGTGCCGGCTCAACGCACCCAAGTCTTTCAGAGCATGAATCAAGTCTTGGCCGACTTGCATTTGGTGAACTTGGAGAGCGTGGGCCTGAGCGACTACGGTCGCGCGGGCAATTATTTCGAGCGGCAAATAGCGCGCTGGAGCAAGCAATACCTCACCTCCATCACCGAACCGATCGCCGAGATGGATCAGTTGATGCAGTGGCTGCCACTGAACATGCCCGAACTGGCCCGCGACAATCGGGTGAGCTTGGTCCACGGTGACTACAGACTGGACAATTTGATTTTTGACGAGGAGACCTTGCAAGCGCGAGCGGTGCTGGACTGGGAGCTGTCGACGCTTGGGCATCCTTTGGCCGACCTCAGCTACCATTGCATGGCCTGGCACATTGCGCCTGAAGAGTTTCGTGGCCTCGGGGGCTTGGATTTGGCGGCGCTGGGGATCCCCAGCGAGCAACAATACATCCAGTGGTATTGCGATAAAACGCAGCTCATCTCGCCCGACCAGCTTGAAGGGGACTGGCATTTTTTCCTGGCTTACAACATGTTTCGCATGGCCGCGATTTTACAAGGCATTGCCAAGCGCATCGAGGCGGGCACCGCCAGCTCCGAGCAAGCCCAAAACGCTGCCAAACGTGCCCGGCCTTTGGCGCAAAACGCCTGGCGCCACGCCCAAGTTCACTCACAACTCAATGGCCGGTGAGGCCGTTCGAGCAAGTCTAGGACTTGGCGCCTGGCCAGGTTAACCAGAAGGTCCTCGCATTGGCCGCTCTTTGGGACTGGGCAGTCCGGGCGCAGATCATTGAGTGATGAACGAACAGCGCGACGTGTTCACCGCTTGGGCTTGGGGCTTACAGTCACCGTCGTAGACCACAATTTTGCCAGCACTGTTGCGAATGACTTGCAAACTGATGCCGTCTCCAAAAGTGGCGGCCAAGGTCATGGAGGGCAAGGTCTCCACCCAGGTGCTCTCGGAAATCCTGGCCACGCGCATTTGGGTGTGGGCTGGGTCTTGCAAATTCATGAAGAAAAACCCAGGCTCATAAAACACATCGGTGCTCTCCATGGTGGTGATGGGAAAGCCTTGAGCGTAGCCACTGTTGCTGTAAAAGAAGGTTCCCGGCTGGGGTGTCAAGGTCACGGTGGTGTCAGCCGAGCCCTTGATCCAAAGAGTCGGCAGACCATTGCCTTTGGTCCCCACATTGCTGTTGATTAATCCCCCCATCAAAATCAAATCCAAGCGCTTGGCAGCACCTGGGTAAGGAATGATTTGTACCCCATGCAGTTGAGTGGGCAGCATGGGATTGATTGCACTGTCGATGATGCGGTCCGTGACTTGGACAAAGGACACATCGCTGCTCACCGCACTCTTTTGTGCCATGAGCACAATGGCCGACTGGTTGGGGTCAGCCACCACCAAATCCATCAAGCCGTCGCCATTCAAGTCGGCCGCCGCCGCCTGCTCGGCCTTGAATTGGTAATTGATCATGGCCGGATTGTGCAAGAACACCTTTTGATAGACCCCCGAAGCGTCGTTGCTCAAATAGAGTATTTGCGCCTCTTTACCATTGTTGGGGGTGCCCTTGCAGGTGACCAAGACATCATGCCGATGGTCCCCATTGAAGTCTGCCGTGATGGCAAACGTCGCCGCTTGGCAACCACTGTTGTCTTTCAAAATGCTGCTGGTTTTGTCCACCCACACGCCCGCCTGGTTTTGAAAGAAATGGGCCGAACCCAGCCCACCGGGGTTGTTGACCATGACAAACGCAGAATAATGCCCCACACCTTCACGAAAGTAGTCGCCAAAGGTGACCGCGTTTCGGCTGTCTGCATCGAGGATCTTGAGCCCCAACAGATTGGAGGAGAACACCGCTGTCGAGGCCATGGCCCGAGCATCTTGTTTGTATTCGTAAGACGTTGAAAACACACTCGAGGGTGGCGCCGGCGGCACAGGTGTGGGTGTTGGCACTGGGGGGTCGATGGGCGTGGGCCCTGGCGCAGGGGTCGAGGGCTCACTGCCCTTGCCAGAACCACAAGCACTCAACAACCCCGAGCAGATCACGATGGCCGCAACACCAAGCACCCAAACAACACCCCGTCCGCCCCCAAACCCAGCGTGACGCAAGACCTTCTGGCGCAACTTGAGCCAGCACAAGGTCGAAATCGATTGAGGGGAGGTCTTCATCCACATACGAGGTTTTGGTTCCAATTTAATCAAGGCCAAACATGGCAGCGAGCATCAAGGCGCTCACCCAGCCCCAAGCGATGAAGGGGCAAGGCCGCACAAAACCCACAAAATCAGCGCACTTTCAGTTACACTTTCAATCAAAGCGCGTGCGCGCCCGGGTCGGTCAGCCTCATGCAAGCTTGCATGGCGGACCTACCCCACAGTGAGCCTTTTCCCTGTCAGCCATCATTGTATCGACTCAAAGTCCTAAAATCATGAGCCTATGCGTCACCTTTTATTAGCCTTTTGCTTGTGGTCAATGATGGCGCTCGTGCCAAGCTGGGCTCAAGATCGCCCTGTGCCTCAGTTCAAGCCCTATCCGAGCAGCAAGTCGTCAGAGCGTGACAGCAGCGCCAGCGGCTCATCGTCTACGAGCAATTCGACCCGCTCCAGCAGTCCCAATTCATGGGAAACGCGTGACCACAGCAGTGACAACGCCAAGCCCTTTGGTGTGGCCCCCGTGGAGTCCTTGAAAGCTCACCCTCCCACATCGGGCAAGGAGCCCATGTTGATGCTCGACAAGAAGAACAAACCCATCACGCAAGCCATCCACGAGTCCGACCGACTCACCTTCTTTGATTGCAAAGGTGTGCTGGCGCCTTGGTTTCAAGAGTTGGTGACCGCCGAGATGAACTATTTCAGCGAATTGGTGGAATTTCCCTTGATCAATGGATCACAGTGTGTGGTCACGATGGGAACTCCCAAGAGTTTGACACCTGGACGCCTGAGCGTGCAAATGTACCTCACCAGCAAGGACCTCAACAACTGCATGATGGACAGCGCATGCTTTGTCTTTCGAAGTGTCAACCTGATCCCCAAAAATGGGGGTGTCTATCGCTCCTACTTCCTGTCTGACATGTTTCGCAAAGTTGTCGCCCAGCAATGCGTGACCCCCAAGGGCAAACTCTACTCCAACACGACTTGCTACTCGGTGGATTGACCCCATTGGAGCCAACTTGTCAAGGCAAGCCCACGCGCAAACTGCTGCTCTTGGGTACGCCCCATTCGTGCGGGTTGCGGGGCTGCTGGCCCACATGCCCCCTCTAGAACTCAAGCCCCATTCAAGTCTTGGCCACTCGGGTCGATTCCCCTACTCAACACCTTTGACCTATGAACACCACACCTTGCTTTTTAACCAAGCTCTTGCTGCCCACCACCGTTTGGCTGGCACTCAGTTGCACCTTGAGCCTGGGCGTGAGCTCGGGCCTCTTGTTGAGCACGAGTGCCTTGGCGCATGAGAAAAAAGAAGAAAAGAAAGAAGAGAAAAAGGAGGGTGGTGAGAAAAAAGAAGAAAAGAAAGAAGAAAAGAAAGAAGAAAAGAAAGAGGAAAAGAAGGAAGAAAAAAAGGAGGGGGGTGAGAAAAAAGAAGAGCACAAAGAGGGCCACAAAAAGGAAGCCAAGCCCGCCCGCCCCAAAAGGACCTTTGAAGGCATTGAGCCCTTGTTTTATTTGGATGAAAAACGCCACCCCTTTGAGGAACCCTTCGCCAAGAAAGAAGAGGAGGAGTTTTATCTCTGCCGTGCCAATGTGGGCGAATGGTACCGGGATATGAATGTGGCCGATTTGAACCGATTGGCCGCAAAAGACGGTCTCAATCAAATCACTGGATCAACCTGCGCCTTGCACCTGTTTCCATCCAGTTTGGGTAAAAAATTGCCCTACCTCATGCTGGAGTTCTACACCGGCTCAGACGGGATGCGCGAATGCATTTTGACCGAAGAGTGTCCTGAGGTTCGAACGGTCATCATGTACATCAAAGACAAAACGCTTTATCGCAGTCTGATCATCACCGACTCCAAGAAACACGTGCACCGCCAGTACTGCTTGACCAACAAGAGCGACGTCTTGGCCGACAAAGCATGTTGGCGCTATTTCCAAGACCTGGCCCAGGCCAAGCGCGAGGCCGAACTCAAAGGCGAAGAGGAGGACAACAGTCCACAGGCTCTACGCAAAAAACGCCGCGAAGAGTTCGAGGCCAAGAAAAAAGCCCGCGAAGGCCATGATTCCAAGAACAATTCGGCCGCAGAGTCCAAAGAAGAGTCGGGCAAAGAAGACCCACACAAAGCGGAAAAGCACAAGGAAGACAAGCACAAAGAGCACTAGGGAACAGTCTTTGTTTGCTCCATGTCAACGTCCTCTATGGGGGCCGCGACCCCTTGGCGACCATGCAGGGGCAAGGATGCCACCCCATGTTGAGGTCAAAACCTCGTGAAGAGCCTGCCATCAATCCTTGAGATCGATGAAATCCTCGATGGCGCGCTTGTATGGAAGAGCCGCATTGGTGAACACCGACGCGATGTGGGCTTTCATCTCAGCACTCACACCGCTTGGGTGGTGGTAGACCTCCATCCAAGTTTCGAGCCCTTCGCTTGAAACTTCAGGGCGACGCATCAAGTTGATTTGAATCGAGGTGAATTGCAGTTGAATTTGGGACAAGGCCTCATCCACCAACAACTTGGCACTGGCGTGCTCTGCCTGGGGCACTTTGTAATAAACAAATAAAGTGTGTTTCATCGAATTGCTGGCCTTTATTGTGAACTTCGATTGCCTGGAGCACCAAGGACGGGTTTGACCCATCGCTCGTTTTACCCATCAGACACAGAACCCAGGGCGTGGATCAACGCCGTGTCCAAAAACAGTGCTCTCGAGACCGACCTTTCGCTTCATAGCGCTCATTTGAGCGCTCGGGTAAAACCGCTGGGTCTCCAAGCTGTACTCACCCACTCACATGCGCTCAATTTTCATGGTGTTGACCAAATTATTCCATTTATCGACTTCAGTGGACATCAACTCCTTGAGCTCTTCGGGTGTGCCCCCGCGGGAGTCGATCCCGACGTCCAAAAACCGTTGTTTAACTTCGGGCATGGCCAAAATCGCATTGATCTCTTTGTTCAAGCGCTCGATGATCGCTTGCGGTGTTTTGGCGGGAGCGGCCACGCCATTCCAAGCCTTCACATCGTAGCCCTTGACGCCACTCTCCGTCATGGTCGGCACATCGGGCAGGCCCTTGAAACGGCTGCTGCCCGATACCGCCAATACCCTCACCTCACCGGCCTTCACCAAGGCCAGGGTCGGGGAGATGATCTCAAACGCCACGCTCACGTCCTTGCCCTTCAACGCCAGCATCAAGGAGGGTGTTGTTTTGTAAGGGATCAAGGAGATCGAGTGCAGTGCAGCCATGTATTGAAACAACAGGGCTGAGAAGTGTTGGCCCGACCCCAAGCTCACCGAGCCAATGTTGTATTTTTCTGGCGAGGCCTTGGCTTTGGCAATGAAGTCTTGAACATTTTGAATGTCTGAATTTTTATCCACCAACATCAAGACATCAAAAAAGCCCATGGCCGAGATCGGTGCGAAATCTTTTTTGATGTCATAGGGCAATTTTTTAAAGAGCGCCTGACTCACCGCGTTGCCGTAGTTCATGTGCAGCAAGGTGTAGCCATCGGGGTCGGCCTTGGCCACCATGTCACCCGCCACCACGCCTGCGGCCGATGGACGGTTGTCCACCACCACTTGCTGGCCCAAGGCCTCAGAGAGTTTTTGCGCGACCAGTCTCGCCGTGATATCGGCCACGCCACCCGCACCGTAACCCAAGACCATGCGGATGGGTTTATTGGGATAAGTGTTGGTGCCTTGGGCCCAGGCAAGCGGCCCTTGCAAGAGGGCTGCGGCGAGCATCACCACCCAGGCTTTGCTCCAATGGGCCTGGTGTTGGACCAGGGTGTGCAAAGGGCTCTTGCTTGAAATTTGAAGTCTGAGGGTGTTGCGCATTGAAGTCTCCCAAAATGGTGTTGGCATCCTGCACGGGTTGAATGAAGGGTCGTGTGCATGAGGCTATTGTTGATGAACTGGAGGTGAAGGTGAGTCGCTCGAGAGCGCTTACTGATGAATGATGCTCATCTCATCTTATCCCCACCATTACCCCCCCATACCTGCCCAACGACTGACCAGGTCGGTCTCGATATCAAAGAGATCCAAACAGCGGCCCACGGTGTGGTTGACCATGTCATCCAAGGTTTGGGGGCGAGCGTAAAAAGCGGGCATGGGCGGGAGCAAAATGGCACCGTTTTCACACGCTTGGGTCATCGCTTTCAAATGACCCGCGTGCAGTGGCGTCTCGCGCACCATCAAGACCAAGCGGCGACGCTCTTTGAGGACCACGTCTGCGGCCCTGGAGAGCAAAGTGCTGGTGAGCCCGTAAGCAATTTCCGACAAGGAACGAATCGAGCAAGGTGCCACGACCATGCCCATGGTTTTGAAAGAACCCGAGGAGATCGTCGCGCCAATGTTTTTGGCCTTGTGCACTTGAGTGGCCAAGTCACACACCTCTTCAAAGCTCAGACTCATTTCAGTTGACAAGGTCATGCGAGCCGAATCGCTCATCACCAAGTGGGTCTCGATGCCCGAGCCTTGGAGGACTTGCAAAATTCGAACACCATAAACTATGCCCGAGGCTCCACTGATGCCCACAATCAAGCGCCTGGGCGTGTCGTGAAGCTGCCCACGACTGAGTGCGACCGACTTTGCCGACTTTGCCGACTTGGCGGATTGGGTCAACTTGGCACTGGAGGTGGTTTTCACAATGGGCTGCTTTTTATTCGAATTTTTGGATGTGGTTGCCATGCTTTAAGCGTCCTCGCCGGGCCTGAATTTACTCTCAGCTTTGACATCATTTCTTTGCTGCTTCAAGCTCACCAAACCGTTTTCCAAATAGCGTCCGGTGGCGGCTTTTTTGGCGGCTTCGTCCCACTGGGGCAACCAGTCGCCCAAGCTGTAGCCAAACCAAGGCGCTTGGGGACGCAGTTTGGGCAAGCCCAACTCTTGCCAAATTGCTTTGGACCGTTCCATGTATTCACGCGTGGGCAAGGCCAAGGGCGGCATGGCCGACTTCATGGTGGCGTCCATGAGCAAGGTCGAATCTTCTTCACCATCGTTTTCTCGCTTGGGGCCGTGGCCTTGGCCACGGTGATCCAGGGTCTGCACGTCCTCCTTGGGGTTCATGCGGTAGGCCATGGCCCACAAAATTGCATCGGCATTGTCGGGGTCGATGTCATCGTTGACGGCAATACAAATTTTGCCGCAGTCGCCTTTGAAAAACGCTGCGCCATAAAGCGCACGCCAGACCTCGGTTTTGGGGACATCGCGCTCCAAGGTGATGATGGTGACCCGGAGCAGACCGGTGAGCGGCTCGTGAAGGGAGACCTTCTTCACGCCCTTGATGCCCAACGCATTTTTGAGGTGAGCGGTAAAGAGTGGCTCATAGGCCACTCGCTTGATGACGCTTGACTCTGAGGGAGCGACTTGGCTCAAGTAAGAGGGAATCACAGGCTTGAAACGGTGGGTGATGGCCGTGATTTTCA
This sequence comes from uncultured Burkholderiales bacterium, assembly GCA_903844385.1. Lineage (GTDB taxonomy): Bacteria > Pseudomonadota > Gammaproteobacteria > Burkholderiales > Burkholderiaceae_C > Limnohabitans. The sequence continues at coordinate 3,127 of CAIMTJ010000002.1, read as the reverse complement.
TGGGCAAATTGAATTCCTCCAAAGCCACGTGGCCATGCGACTCACCAAATGGCGCCTCGGGCTCCAAAAACTCCAGATCAATCTCGCCTTCGATCACAATCTCAGACTCTGCAGGGACGGTGAGCGGCACGCTGTGGGCTTTTGCAATGCGAATGGCCACACCGGCCAAGCCACCCGCCACTTCTAACTCATCGACGCCGATGGGCATTTTCTGTGGGCCCATGAAGGCCACACTGGGTGGACAGCCGAGCACAACGGCACACGGCATGGTCTTGTGACCCAGTGCCTTCCAGGCCTGGTAGTGCAAGTACCCACCCGCACCACCCACTCGAGTGGCCATGCGCACGACCATGCGGTCCGAGGCCTTCAAGGCGGCTCGGTAGGTGCCCATGTTTTGCACACCCGTCTGAGGATGTTTGGTGATCACATTGGTGGCGGTGAGTGTGGGGGCGCTGTCAAAGCCTGGAGTGGAGATAGGGATGGGCAGCATATCAAGACCCTTGCCCTCGCCCAGCAAATCTGCACCTTCGAGGATGACCTCTTGGCACTCGGGCTTGTCCACCATGACGGGTTTGATGGGGTGATTGATGGCGTGGTCCCAACGGGCTTGGATTTGCTCGACTGAGCAGCCCATGCCCACGCTGTAGATTTCACGATTGGCGGCCAGTGCCCCCACCACCACGGGGATGTCATAGCGCCGGCCTTGGGCGTTGACGATGTTGGTGAAAATAAAAGCCTTGCGCTCTGACTCGTCCATGCCGCCCACAAACTGCCAACGCACCAAAGGGTGAAGCTCAGCGTCTTTGTCAATGGCTTTGTCAATGACTTGCAAAAGACCGCGAGCTTTGAGGGATTCCAAATGGTCGTGTAAATCGGGGTAACCGTCGTTCTTGTGGCTCATGGCTAAAATTTTTTCTATCGTGACATCTTGAGAACGCTCTGCAAAAAAAATGGCGACATGCAGTTTGTCAAACCCGTGTCTTTATTTTTTGGAGAACAAGAAAGTGCTCGCCTGGTGTAGATCTTGAGCACCCAGCTTGTCGAACAGCAACAAGACATGATCATACCGCAGACCCTTGTCATCATTGAATCAACTTTCATCGCATTGTCCCCATCACGCACTCAAAGCTCAGCGCAATTGTCGTGCATATGCCGAGCCTATATCAGACATATGCGCCACCATTTTGCTGTCGCATGATGCACATCAATGGGGCACAAAAATCCATTGAAAATTTTAAAGGTCGCTGCCGTTTCGACACCCCGCCCTCTTTATAATAAGAGAGGATTCCAATAACAATAGATGATGGTCATCGTCACTTGCATTGAAAGCCAGTAAAACCAACAAGATCAGGGTAAACCCTCGCTCCTCAATTGCTCGACCCTTGTCCGTGTCGCTCACCACCCATTGAACTTTGTGGCAAGTTCGTCCCTGAGTTGAGCCACCCAAGACTTGACAGACCTGTGGAGCTTTGAAGACTTGAACGGGATGGTCCTTTTTTTGAGATTTTTTTGTACCCAACATTCGCAATGATTTTGAATCCCGAGACGCCAACCCTTTGGACTCCTTGCGACCCACTGCTCCTCCACCTTGACACCTAGGACACCCCCCAATGAAAGCGGCTCCCTTTGACTACCTTTTGGCCCACGACTTGGATGAGGCCTTGAATCACCTTGAGCAATACGGTGCAGACGCCAAACTGATCGCTGGTGGCCAAAGCTTGGTGCCCATGATGGCCATGCGCTTGGCCCGCCCCGAGTGGCTCGTGGATATCAATCGACTCCAAAGCCTCAAACGCATCGATGTTTTGGACAACAAGGTGCATGTGGGAGCAGGTGTGCGCCAGCGCGACATTGAGTTCCATGCCCAAGTTCATGTGGCCCTGCCCTTGGTCAAGCAAGCCCTGCAGTGGGTGGGGCACCAACAAACCCGCAACCGCGGCACTGTGGGCGGCAGTTTGGTCTACGCAGACCCGTCCTCCGAGTTGCCACTCTCGGCGTTGCTGCTGGGTGCCACCTTTTATTTGGAGAGCAAAAGCGAAGGCTCTCGCCAAGTGCAAGCGCAAGATTTTTTCCTGGGCCCCATGTTCACCAGTGTTGGCGAGACCGACTGCTTGACGGGCATTGACTTCCCCATCTGGTCTGGCGGCAAAATCGGTTGCGCCTTTGAAGAGACCGCCATTCGCCGCGGTGACTTTGCCATGGCCTCGGCGGCATGCCAGTTGCAACTCGATGACTCTCAGCGCATCGTGCGCTTGAGTTTTGGTCTTGGGGGCATGGACGGCACACCGCGTGTATTTCCCGACTTGGCCCAAGGTCTGCTTGGTCAAACCTTGGCGCAAGTGGACATCCACGACTTGAGCGCGCTCGCTGTTGCCCAGTGTGAGCCCGGTGGCGACATGCACGCGAGTGCGCAGTACAGGCGGCATTTGGCGCGGGTGCTGCTGCCTCGCGTGATCCAGCAAGCGCACCAACATGCGCTGAGCTCATCCATCAATGTGTTGTCCTGACTCGCCTGCTGCTCAACACGCTACAAACGTCGCGAGCTCACCGTGTCGTCTCTTCATTTTTCTCCTTACCTCTAGTGTGACTCGCCATGATCAATAAGCAATCGATTCAAATCACCGTCAACGGCTATCTCCACCAACGCGATGTCGAGCCCAGAACCACATTGGTGGATTTTTTACGCGACGACTTGGCGCTCACTGGCACCCATGTCGGCTGCGAGCACGGAGTCTGCGGGGCCTGCTCCGTGATTTTGGATGGACACCCGGTGAGGTCGTGCTGCATGTTTGCCGTGCAAGCCAATGGCTCGCAAGTGACCACGGTCGAAGGCTTGGCCACGAGCCGCACAGAGATGTCAGCCTTGCAAGACGCGTTTTGTGAAAAACACGGCCTGCAATGCGGCTACTGCACACCAGGCATGCTGGTCGCCTGCTCAGCCCTATTGGCCGAACACCCGCAACCCACCAAGGAGCAAGTGCGCGAAGCCATCAGTGGCAATTTGTGCCGTTGTACGGGATACCAACAAATCGTCGATGCGGTGATGCATGCCACCCGTCCTTTGGGACTCACCCACACTGGCGGCGAAGGAGTCAACCATGTCAAATGAATCCCAAGCCCCCAAGGG
>CAIMTJ010000001.1 GCA_903844385.1 uncultured Burkholderiales bacterium | reverse complement strand
TTGACCATGTTTGAAACAACCTCAATAAATCAACTACTTGCACCACCCGACCCCGACAAACATTCAGAACTCGAGCATCAACAGCTCACTCTCCTCTGAAAAACGTTGGGACACTACTGTTGCAACAATTAAAGCAAGTTTTCATATCACTGGCAAGTCAGAAGTCACTTAAGTCATCCGAGCCCACCCGATACCCCATTGCCCGATAACCACGCTGCCGCTTATCCCACATCCGCAGCAGCGCTGTGTGGCCGGTATCGACAAAGTCGATGATGCGCACATCGATCTTGGTCGCGTGCTCGCGGTGCAATCGGCCCGCGTATTGCTGCAAGGTCCCCTTCCACGACACCGGCATGGCCAGCACCAAGGTATCCAGCGGGGGATGATCAAACCCTTCTCCAACCAACTTGCCGGTCGCCAGCAGGACACGCGCCGCATCAGGTGGCAACGCGCCCAGTTCCGCGATCAGTGCGGCGCGCTGCTTCTTGGCTATCCGCCCGTGCAGGACAAACAAGGATGGCACCTTGTCGCCCAAGGCAGTTTGTATGGCATCGAGATGTTCGGTGCGCTCAGTCAGCACCAGCACCTTGCGGCCCTGGCCGTAGGCGTTGATGACTTCGGCAGCAATCGCGTCCGTTCGGGCTTGATCAATGGCAAGGTGCCGGAATACATCCTGAATCCCCGCCTCCTGCGGCAAATCTATCCGCGAGTGCAACATGCAGGGCGTGACCGCCAGATCGTGCGGCGCACCTGTGGGCTTGGCTGCGGTGTGGCGAGTTGGCCCGCAGTGCATGAAAATAATCGGCTGCTGACCATCACGGCGGATCGGTGTGGCCGTCAGCCCGAGCACGTATTTGGCTTTGGCCTGCTTCAAAATCGCATCAAACGATGCCGCGCCGACGTGATGGCATTCGTCCACGATCACGTGGCCGTAGTTTTCGACCAGCGGATTCACTTCGCCCTGGCGCGACAGCGATTGCATCACCGCAATGTCGATTTTTCCGGTTGGTTTCGCCTTACCGCCGCCGATGGTGCCGACCACGCCCTTGCCAACGCCCAGGAATGATTGCAGGCGCTCCTGCCATTGCTTAAGCAGTTCGGTTCGATGCACCAGCACCAGCGTGTTGACGCCACGGCGAGCAATCATCGCAGCGGCCGTCACCGTTTTGCCAAAGGCCGTCGGTGCGCACAGGACGCCCGCATCGTGATGCAGCATGGAGGCAACGGCGAACTCTTGATCTGGCCGCAAAGTACCCGCAAACGCAACGTCCATCGGCGACCCAGCGTATCGTTCGTCGATCAGTTCGAAGCCAATCGAATTGTCACGAAGTAGCGCCAGCGCGGCATCCAGGCAACCGCGCGGCAACGCAATATGGTTGGGGTGGTTTTCGGCGCAACCAATCACACGCGGTTCATCCCACACCGAAAAGCGCATCGCCTGCTTTTTGTAAAACTCAGGATTCTGGAAGGCCGCCAAACGAATCAGCCGATTGGCCAGTGACTGCGGGAGTTCTGCCTTTTCAAAATAGATCAGGTTGGCCAGCGTCACCGTAAGCGACTTCGGCATCGGTCCGACCAACTTCTTGCTAGCGGATGTGGACTTCTTCCAAGGCTCTTTCTGGTCTTCCTCATCGATGAAGGTCACATCGAGTGGGTGCGCGTTGCCCGTCGCCCTCAGAATGATGGGCTCGAGATCGTGCGCCGGCATTGGCACAATGGCTGCTAGGAAGGCCCACTGATCTTGGTAAGGCCGGAAGTCAGCATCCACAAATACACTGCATCCGTTTTCACGCGGATGCTTCTGCAGTGGCAGTGCGATCAGATTGCCAAAACCGCCTTTGGGCATCGCATCCTGATTGGGGAACAGCCGGTCGTAGGATTCGAGCTTGAGTTGCCGCGTGCGGGCGCAAGTGTGGCTGATGATGGCCGTACCGAGTCGGCGTGCGTCCCGAGCCGACACGCTGCCGGTGAAGAAAATCCAGGCATGCGCACCATTGCCGGAACGTGATATTTCAAGGGCGACGGGCACCCCCAGTTCGATACAGGACAGGTAAAACGCTTTGGCATCCTCCCGCCATTGCGCCTCATCGAAATCAGCGGCGAGAAAATGGCAGGTGTCGTCGGTCAGCAGCGGGTAGACGCCGACCGTACGTTTGCCGGCAAGGTGCTCGTAGATCACCTGATCCGACAAGGGAATCAGCAGGCGGTTATTGCACTCGCCACACTTGATACGCGGCTTTTCGCAAACACCGGCCAGCCACTCATTGCCACAGGCAGGTGCATATCCTGCGTTGCCGGTGGTTTTGCTTTCCCAGCGGATCGGGTAGACATCGGTGCGGCCACGAAACAGCCGACGAAACAGCGCTACCTTTTCAGCGGTGGAAAGACGCGATGGCGCTGGTTCTGGCTCCTGGACAGGCGGCGCATGTTCAGGCGGGGTCGGTTGTTGCGGCAATCGCCATTCGACTCCGTGACTGTCCAGCAGCGCAATCAGGCGTGCGTTCTCACTTTGCAGAGAGGCCAACTGATCGCGATCAATCATCGGCCCCGTACTCGGCAAGCAAGTCGTCCATATCGTCACCGACGCCATAGCCGAAGTTGTGACAGGTGCTGCGCACGGCATCCAACCTGTCCCATAACGGCTGGCGTTGCGCATCGGCCAAACTGGCGATGGTTTTTAAGGCCTGCTCGAACATCCGCACCAGCGCGTCGAAGTAGCCCTCATCCTGCAGCCCAACTTCATGACTGAACCCTGCTGCCCGTTCGCAGTAAAACACCATCAGTTCGGCCAGACCTTCCGCTTGGCCAATGGCTTTCTTGTAGTCGGCGATAGGCTTTTTAGCTTTGGCGACTGAGGTGTCTTGATTCTTGAACATGTCAGGCCAAAGCCAGCGGTCGATGGTGACCTTATACGGTTTGAGCACGTCGTCGCCAAGACTCAGGCGAGCGTGGAAGAATGCTTGGTTGTCCTTGTTGGCCGCGTAGAGGTCTTGCAGCAGTCCGAGCAAACCAGCGCGGTCGAAATCCAAGAGTTTCGTCTTGACGTTGCTCCAGTTGGGCGTGTTCGTCTTCGTGGCCATAGCCGCTATTCCTCGGCGGCATCGGGTTGGCGGCCGGATTCAATTTGCTTGATCACCCGATCAAAATCGCTCTCAAACAACCGGTCTTGCACGGTGCGGTATTTTTCGAATTCACTTTCAGCGTGCGCCTTGGCGATTTCTGTCGTTACCTTGCCTGCGTCCTGAAGCACATCCCGGTCCCACAGTTTCAGGAAGCCGCTAAGGCGCACTTCCCAATCCGCCATGGTCATGGGCATGCGGCGCATGGCTTGGAGTTCTGCCATGTCGAGATAGGCAGAGACAATTCGCTGCATTTGTGCCAATTCGAAATCCGACAGGTAGTTCTTGGCAATGGCAACGTCGTATTTGTGAACCTTCCCTTGGGGCGCGCCCTCCCAACTGGTCAGGCCCATGTTTTCTTGTCTGTGATCAGCCCGATCCACAATGACTTCTGCCGCTGTCTGGCCGTGAATGGCGTAATGCAGCTTGTTCTGAACCGCCGCAAAAAAGCGCTTGGTCGCCGTGGCCGATGTGTCGTAGTCAAGCGAGGTTGCGTAAATGTCGGTGATTTTTTGGTAGAACTTGCGCTCGGATGCGCGGATTTCCCGAACTTTTTCCAGCTGCCGCTCGAAGAATTCATCCGTCAGAACGCTGCCGCCACTCTTCAAGCGCTCCGCATCCATGACCCACCCTTGAATCGTGTAATCCTTGACGATCTGGTTGGCCCACTTGCGGAACTGAACGGCGCGTTCGTTTTCAATCTTGAAACCCACGGCGATGATGGCCTGCAGGCTGTAGTGATCCACCTTGCGCTGAACTTCACGCTCGCCCTCGGTTTGAACCATTAAGTACGGCTTAACAGTTGCCTCGCGCTCCAGCTCGTTGTCGGCATAGATGCGCTTCAGATGTTGACTGATGGCTGGCACCGACACATCGTAGAGCGTGGCCATCATCTTCTGCGTGAGCCAGAGGTTTTCATCCTCGTAGCGCATTTCCACGCTGCTTTGCGCCTTGCCAGTGGCAGCCACAAAGGTCAGGTATTCGGCCGCTGAGGAACGGACGAGGGAGACTTCGTTTTTCCTTGAGGGTTTCGGCTTCTTATTTAAACGGGTATCTTCTTCTTGTATATGGACTGACTTTTTTTCGTCGCTCATGGCGCAACACCTCCGACACACTTTGACTTGATGTGTACTGACACGTTAAAAAATGCTCAGTTGGTGCGGCTGGCGGGGATCGAACCCACGACCCTTGGCTTCGGAGGCCAATACTCTATCCACTGAGCTACAGCCGCATTGACTCTGAACGAAATTTCCCTATTGTAAGCGGGCGAATCCTTTCTTTGCTTGGGTCCAATTGATCGATCGTTGGCCCGTGGACAGCGAAACCTTGCAGACTCGTTATAATCAGGGTTTTTCCTTCCCATCTTTCTTTTGAGGCTTGCATGAGCGACCAGCACACCCAAGACGACGACCACAATCCGATTAAAACACCCAAGCAATTCGCTTTGACGGTGCTCGCCTCCTTTGTCGTCCCCATTTTCATCATCATTGGCTTGGTGTATTACGTCACTTCTTCAAACAAGCCAACGGCGGGCTCGGACAACACCCCTGAACAAGTCTCAGCTCGCATTGAGCGTGTGGGCATGGTCTCCATCAAGGACGCCAATCGCACCCTCAAAACCGGTGAAGAAGTTTACAAAGCACAGTGCACAACTTGCCACAGCATTGGGGCAGCGGGTTCCCCCAAGTTTGGGGACGCTGCGGCTTGGGGCCCACGCATTAAAAAAGGCTATGATGCCTTGCTGTTGTCTGCGCTCAAAGGCAAAGGCGCCATGGGTGCACAAGGCGGTGGCGACTATGACGATATTGAAGTGGGCCGCGGCGTGGTGTACATGGCCAATGCAGGCGGTGCCAAATTCGCCCAACCCAAAGCACCCGCTCCTACAGATACAGCCGCCAAATAAACCCGCTCAACACTTTTTTAGCCGGGCATAGGCACAGGCTTGAAAATTTCTCCTCGATGAAAAGCCCCCGATTGGGGGCTTTTTTGTGTGTCTAGGCGCTTGAAATGTTCCCAATGATGGGCTCACAACAGGAGTGGGTGATGAGGCACGCCCAGAGCACATCACTTTTTAACGGCGTCGTGCTGGTTTTTTGGACTCAAGACAAACCCAAAACGCTCAGCCAGCATGGAGCGTGAGATTTTTTCTGGAACAGGCCACACATCCTCCAAACAGGCCGCGGCTTGCCACATGTCTTGGGTGTGCACCAAGCCCAAGCCCAATCCTGTGAGCAAATAAAGCCAGCCCTCTTCATCTTCCAAGGCCTGCAAAAACTGGGTGGCTAGCCCCGTGTGCGACTTGATCTCAACGCGACCAGGACTCTGTGCTTCGCAGGCGTTCTCGGGTGTGGACTCCATACGGCTGAGTCGCCAAATCCAGGGCGCAATGGCGAGTTCGACATACACGCGCTGCGGACCATTTTGAAAGAACCACTGCCCCGTGTCGTCGTGGGTATAGTTGCGCTCGATGAACTCGCGCAGCCCTGCGTGCTCGAGTCGCTCGCCTTTGGAGTGGGGGAAATTGCCCTTGGCCTGGGTGGCATCATCGCGTAAAAACCAGTTGCCACGCGCGTCCAATCCCAACCAACCCCAACAATGGGGGACATTGGGCCATTTGCGAAGCGCTTGTTTGACAATCTCGTCCATACGATAAAAATGGCCTTGTCAACACACCGCTCTAGGGGCTTGCGCGCTTTGATTGCGCGGCCACATGGTCAGTGAAACACCGAGGGACTGACACTCAAGGCCAAGGCCTCATCTTGGGTACCCGGCGAGGCGTGGTGCACCACCAAACGCCAGCCTTGCGGGGTTTGGTGATACACATTGGTGGCAATCACAAAGCCCTCGGACACACCCTCAGGGGTCGCGACTTGAATGCGCTCGAGCACGCTGTGCATGGCGCAGGCCATGGATTCGACTTTTTTGACACTCATGGCCACCGCGGGTACACCGCCTTGCACAAAAATCGCTTCAAAGGACTCGCGAATGGCCCCGGCACCGAGCAAACGCGCTCCACCCGGGTGCACGCACACGATGTCGTCCTCGTCGGCCCAGCACGCCATCAGTTTGTCCAAATTGGCCGTTTGCAAGGCATCATAAAAAGCGTTCTCGACCTCATCGGCTGAACCGCCAAGGGTGAAGCGGGGTTTGGATTTGGACATGTTCGTGGATCTATCGCGTTGGCTAGTCAAGAAGCCGATGACGGGGGGGTTGTCACACACCCCCGGCCCAACTTCCAATGGTCAAGGTTGATCGTCACGCAGAGGCCCTTTGGGCACGGACCCCAGGCTCAATGCTTTTGCAAAAAGCGTCTGGCCGCGGCCAACTCAGCGGCCATCACCGCCAACTCGCTTTGGGCCATGGCCAAGTCAATGTCCGACTTGGCATTTTTGATCGCTTCTTGGGCCTGCTGCTGAGCGAGCAAGGCCTTTTCTTCATCGAGGTCTTTGCCACGGATGGCGGTGTCCGAGAGCACCGTGACGGCATGGGGTTGAACCTCAATGATGCCACCGGCCACAAAGATAAAAATCTCTTCGCCATCGGCCGACTCAATGCGCACGCTTCCGGGCTTGATTTTGGTGATCAAGGGTGTGTGGCGGGGATAAATGCCCAACTCGCCCTCAACACCAGGCAAAACCACAAAGCGAGCCTCACCGGAGAAGATCGATTCTTCAGCGCTCACAACATCCACGTGCAGGGTACTCATGTCATTCATTCCTCGAAGGTGGCTCGACTGGGCTTACAGAGCCAAAAATCAGCCCTGATGGGGCAGCGCTGTTTTGGCATCTCTGCAAGCACTCCGTGCTTTAAATTTTCTTGGCTTTCTCAAACGCTTCGTCAATGGTGCCCACCATGTAAAACGCTTGCTCGGGCAAGTGATCGCACTCGCCTGCCACAATCATCTTGAAGCCTCGAATGGTTTCGGCCAATGACACGTACTTGCCAGCGGTCCCGGTGAACACCTCGGCCACGTGGAAAGGTTGCGAGAGAAAACGTTGAATCTTACGTGCACGCGCCACCACAAGTTTGTCGTCAGGCGCCAACTCGTCCATGCCCAAAATCGCAATGATGTCACGCAATTCTTTGTAACGCTGCAAAGTGCCTTGAACGGCGCGAGCGGTGTCGTAGTGGTCTTCGCCCACGACGTTGGGGTCCAACTGGCGACTCGTGGAGTCGAGTGGATCCACCGCGGGGTAAATACCCAAAGCAGCAATGTCACGCGAGAGCACCACGGTGGAGTCCAAGTGGGCAAAGGTGGTGGCAGGAGAGGGATCGGTCAAATCGTCGGCGGGTACGTAAACGGCTTGAATGGAGGTGATGGAGCCCACTTTGGTGGAGGTGATGCGCTCTTGCAAGCGGCCCATCTCCTCGGCCAAGGTCGGTTGATAACCCACGGCAGAAGGCATCCGGCCCAACAGAGCTGACACTTCGGTACCGGCCAAGGTGTAGCGGTAAATGTTGTCCACGAAAAACAGCACATCACGGCCTTCGTCACGGAAGGACTCCGCAATGGTGAGTCCCGTCAGCGCCACGCGCAAGCGGTTGCCTGGGGGCTCGTTCATCTGACCGTAGACCATGGCCACTTTGGATTCGCTCAAATTCTCGGAGTTCACCACGCCCGACTCCATCATCTCGTGATAAAAGTCGTTGCCTTCACGCGTTCTCTCGCCCACGCCAGCAAACACGGAAAGACCCGAGTGCGCTTTGGCGATGTTGTTGATGAGCTCCATCATGTTCACGGTCTTGCCCACACCCGCACCACCGAAGAGTCCCACTTTACCGCCTTTGGCAAAGGGACAGACCAAGTCAATCACCTTGATGCCGGTCTCGAGCAACTCTTGAGAAGGGCTCAATTCGTCATAGGCCGGGGCTTTTCTGTGAATGGATGCTTCTTGAGTGGCGTCAACAGGACCTCTCTCGTCAATGGGGTGACCGAGCACGTCCATGATGCGGCCCAAAGTGCCCTTGCCCACGGGCACCGTGATCGCCTTGCCGGTGTTGTCCACCATCAAGCCACGACGCAAGCCGTCAGACGAGCCGAGCGCAATCGTGCGCACCACGCCGTCACCGAGCTGCTGCTGCACCTCGAGTGTCAAATTGGTGCCTGCCAATTTCAATGCATCATAGATGTGGGGCATTTGATCGCGTGGAAATTCCACGTCCACCACCGCGCCAATACATTGAACAATTTTTCCTTGTGCCTGAGCCATTTTTTTGCTCCAAATAGAGATAAAACTGAAATTCTAAAAATTCTGACTGCCTGGTTTGAACTCGGTGTGAGCTTAAACCGCCGCCGCTCCGGCCACAATCTCGGAGAGTTCCTTGGTGATTGCGGCTTGACGGGTCTTGTTGTAAATGAGCTTGAGCTCGCCGATGACGCTGCCGGCATTGTCAGTGGCGGCTTTCATCGCCACCATCCGTGCAGACTGCTCAGAGGCCATGTTCTCGGCCACGGCTTGGTAGACCAAGCCCTCCACATACCGCACCAACAAATCATCAATCACGGCGTGTGGGTCGGGTTCATACAAATAGTCCCATGCATGGGCAGAAGCCTTGGACTCTTCTTTCATCTTGCCTGTTGACAAGGGCAGCAACTGCTCGAGCACCGACTCTTGTTTCATGGTGTTGATGAATGTGGTGTAACACAGGTAGACCGCCTTCAACTCGCCCGCCGCGTAAGCGTCGAGCATCAACTTGACAGGCCCAATCATGCGCTCCAAATGGGGCGTGTCACCGAGCTGCACCACACTGGCCAAAACGCGCGCGTTGATGCGATTCAAAAATCCAAGCCCCTTGTTGCCGATGGCCACCGCTTGCGCTGTCTCGCCACGGCCCTCCATGTCTTTCAAGCGGTGCGTGAGCGCTCTGAGCACATTCGTGTTCATGCCGCCACACAGCCCCTTGTCGGTGGTCACCACGATGAAGCCCACGCCCTTGGCGTCGGTGTGGGTTTTCATGAATGGGTGCACATACTCGGGGTGTGCCTGCGCCAAATTGGAGGCGATGTCACGCACCTTGGCGCTATAAGGCCTGGCTGCGCGCATGCGTTCCTGCGCTTTTCTCATTTTGGAGGCGGCCACCATTTCCATGGCCTTGGTGATCTTTTTGGTGTTCTCCACCGATTTGATCTTGCCTCGTATTTCTTTGCCGACTGCCATTCAAGGCTCCTTTGCGTGAGCTCTTTGGGTTAGCCAAACGATTTCTTGAACGCTTCCAAAGCAGCGGTCATTTCGGCCTCGGCCTCTTTGTCCATGGCTTTGTCGCTTTCCAATTTGGCCAAAAGTGCCGCATGATTGGACTTCAAGTGGTGGTGCAAACCGGCTTCAAAGTGAAGGACTTGCTTGACCTCAATGTGGTCCAAATAGCCTTTGTTCACAGCAAAGAGTGTGGCCCCCATCAAACTGATGGACAAGGGGCTGTACTGGGCTTGCTTGAGCAACTCGGTCACGCGTGCACCGCGGTCCAACTGCTTGCGAGTGGCCTCATCCAAGTCGGACGCGAACTGTGCAAAAGCGGCAAGTTCTCGGTACTGCGCCAAGTCGGTTCGGATACCACCGGAGAGGTTTTTCACCAATTTGGTTTGGGCTGCACCACCCACGCGTGAGACCGAAATACCGGCGTTGATGGCGGGTCGAATACCCGCGTTAAAGAGGCTCGTCTCCAAAAAGATCTGGCCATCGGTGATCGAAATCACGTTGGTGGGCACGAAGGCCGACACGTCACCGGCTTGGGTCTCAATGATGGGCAACGCGGTCAATGAACCGGTTTTGCCTTTGACGGCTCCTTTGGTGAAGGCTTCAACGTAGTCGGCATTGACGCGAGCAGCGCGCTCGAGCAAACGGCTGTGCAAATAAAACACGTCACCCGGATAGGCTTCACGGCCCGGTGGGCGGCGCAGCAGCAAGGAGACTTGGCGATAGGCCACGGCTTGCTTAGAGAGGTCGTCATAAATGATGAGCGCGTCTTCACCGCGGTCGCGGAAATACTCACCCATGGTGCAGCCCGAGTAAGCCGAGACGTACTGCATAGCAGCCGACTCAGAGGCGGAGGCCGCGACCACGATCGTGTAGTCCATGGCACCGACAGCTTCGAGTGAGCGCACCACGTTTTTGATGGAAGAGGCCTTTTGACCAATCGCCACATAAATACAGGTCATGTGCTGACCTTTTTGATTGATGATGGCATCAATCGCCACTGCGGTTTTACCCGTTTGGCGGTCCCCAATGATCAACTCACGCTGACCACGACCCACGGGCACCATCGAGTCAATGGATTTGAGTCCCGTTTGCATGGGCTGGCTCACCGATTGACGCGCGATCACACCTGGGGCGACTTTCTCGATCACATCGGTCATTTTGGCGTTGATGGGGCCTTTGCCGTCAATCGGTTGACCCAAAGCGTTGACCACACGGCCAATCAACTCAGGACCCACGGGAACTTCCAAAATACGGCCCGTGCATTTGACGGTGTCGCCCTCGGAGATGTGCTCATAGTCACCCAAAATCACCGCACCGACAGAGTCGCGCTCGAGATTCAACGCCAAGCCAAAGGTGTTGTTGGGAAACTCCAGCATCTCACCTTGCATGACGTCTGAGAGGCCATGGATGCGACAAATACCATCGGTCACCGAGATGACCGTGCCTTGGTTTTTAATGTCCACATGGGTGGACATGCCATCGATTTGGCTCTTGATCAGTTCAGAAATTTCTGCGGGATTGAGTTGCATGACTCTTTCCTTTTTTGAGTGGTTAAAGGTCAACGCTTGGGCCCAGGGGCTCAAGCCATCAACGTGACTTTCATGTGTTCTAAGCGGGCTTTGACTGAGGTATCAAACACCTCATCACCCACCACAACGCGGACCCCGCCAATGAGCTCTGGGCAGAGCTCAACGGTGAGGTTTAATTGTCTGGAGAATTTCTTCTCCAAGACCTTTTTCAATTGCGAGAGTGTGACATCATCCATGGGATAAGCACTCTCAATGGTGGCGTCAGACGCACCGGCCAAGGCGTTTTTGTGGGCGCGAAACTGCTCGGCAATTTCCGCCATTGCGCCCAAGCGCTTGTGCTCAATCACCACGTGCAAAAAGTTCAACCCCTCTTGGGGCAAGGTGTGTTTGCCCACCCGAGTCATGACTTGCATCAATGCCTCGCGCGAGACGGCCGGGTTCTTGGCCAGATCCAACAGCTGAGCGTCCTGGGCCACCAGCGCCATTTCATCGAGCCAACCTTGTGTGTCCTCTACGCTATTTTTAGCGTGTGAGGATTTGAACAAAGCCTCAGCATAAGGTCGAGCAAGTGTTGCCATTTCAGCCATGTCGGTCCCTTTTTGCTTGCGTCTTAGAGTTGCGCCTGGAGCTGCTCGAGCAGCTGAGCGTGAACAGTGGCATTGACTTCTTTGTGCAAGATTTGCTCAGCGCCTTTCAAGGCCAGATGAGCGACTTGTACGCGAAGGGCTTCACGCGCTTGCACCACCTGCTGCTCGGCCTCGACACGGGCTTGGGCAATGATGCGTTGCGCCTCAACCACCGCTTGAGACTTGGCCTCTTCGATGATGGAGTGCGCGCGCTTTTCGGCTTCGGCAAAGTGCGCTGCAGCCAAGTCTTTGGTTTTGGCCATTTCTTGCTCCGCATGGCGAGTCGCCGTGTGCAGCTCAAATTTGGCTTTTTCCGCGGCTTCTAGGCCGTCGGATATTTTTTGGGCACGCTCATCCAAGGCCCCGACAATGGGTGGCCACACGAATTTCATCGTGAACCACACCAAAATCGCAAAGACAATGGCTTGGATGAAGAGGGTTGCATTAATGCTCACGGCAACGCCTTTCTATGAGTTTGTAAAACCAAACAAGCTTACTTCAACACGAATGGGTTGGCGAATGCAAACATCATTGCAATACCCAAACCGATCATGAATGCGGCATCAATCAAGCCGACCAACAAGAACATTTTGGTTTGCAATTCGTTCATCAATTCAGGCTGACGGGCGGCGGACTCGAGGTATTTGCTACCCATGATACCGATACCAATACATGCGCCGTTGGCACCCAAGCCGATGATCAAACCTGCTGCCAATGCAACGTAGCCAAGAACGTGTTCCATGAAATGCTCCTAAGAGTTGTGATGTTGAAAAAAAATGTGTTTGAAAGTCGTGTTCGTGCGAATCAATGCGCATCATGCGCTTGACCGACGTACACCAAGGTGAGCATCATAAAAATGAAGGCCTGCAAGGTGACGATCAAAATGTGAAAGATGGCCCAAATTGAGCCCGCGATGATGTGCCCAATGGGCAACAAAATTCCTGAAAGCGACATGGCAGCATAAGAACCCATCAAGGCGATGAGCATGAAAAACAGCTCGCCAGCGTACATGTTACCAAAGAGTCGCATGCCGTGAGAGACGGTCTTGGCCGCAAACTCAATCATTTGCATGAGGAAATTGATGGGCCACAAAATAGGGTGGTTGCCAAAGGGTGCCGTGAAGAGCTCATGGAGCCATCCGCCCAGACCTTTGATCTTCAAGTTGTAGAACAAACACACCAAAAGCACCGAGCTCGACAGTCCCAGCGCAGTGGAGAGGTCGGCCGTTGGGACAACGCGCAAATAAGCATGGTGAACCTCTTGGCCGGTGCTCTCGTAATACCAGGCCCACAACTGGGGCAAGAAGTCAACGGGCAACAAGTCCATGGCGTTCATCAAAAAGATCCACACAAACACCGTGAGTGCCAAAGGGGCCACAAACTTGCGGCTTTGGGCATTGTGCACAATACCTTTGGCCTGGGAGTCCACGAGCTCGACCAAAATTTCGACCGCGGCTTGAAAGCGCCCAGGAACACCCGCGGTACTGGCGCGCGACGCTCTCCATAAGATGAAAGAGCCCACAATCCCAATCACAATCGACCAAAACACCGAATCCATGTTGTAGACCGAGAAGTCCACAATCCCCGACATGGTTTTGTTTTGCAAGTGAGTCAGGTGGTGACTGATGTAGTCACCCGCCGTTAAGACATGTTCAGTGGAATTTTCAGCAGTCATTTTTGTTCACTGTTTTAAAACGTTTTGATCCACAAACTGGTTCATTGCCTTGGCCGATTTATACCGCCACATGCAAATCCAATAAACTTTCATCGTGATGGCCATGCCCAAGAGCATCAGCAACCAATTGAGCCCTGTGAACAACGATGACAAAGCCAACAAGGCAATCATCATCATGATTTTCACGAACTCCCACACAAAAAACCCTCTCATCGCGGCCCCTGGGTCTTTGGACCGGGTGGAGCGCGCCAAACCTTTGGCAAACAACAAGGAGGGCACAAACACCACCAACACCCCGTAGCCGGCCGACCATGCATCATTCCAGCGATTGGACACAAGCCAAGTGACCGCCGTGAGTACGAGTCCCAGGCAAGCCTGAAGAAACAGCACCGTCGCAATTGAGAACGCAGGGTCTTTTTCCCGAAGCGCCTGAACTTGCTCGGCGCTCCAAGCGACCGGCAAAGGCTCCTCGGTGTCCCACTCACTCGAGTGAGCTGCTTTCTTGTTGTCCATGTACAAACTTTTTTCAGTAAGGTCTTTGGCACGCTTGGCAATGCACACCGCCACGTTGGCGGCTGGATCGCACCCAAACCCAGAGTAAACCCCAAGTTCAAGACCTTGTTTGGGCCCAAGACTTCCTGATTTTCATGCAACTATCGATTGTAAAGGAAAAACCAGAAGACTGACCAGCCCCCGGCCAATTTCTTATTTTTTGACATCAACCTGCCATAATGATTCAAATGGCCGGGGTATGCCCCGATTTGGAGATGAAATCGTCTCCCTTGCAGCTCGCTTGTTGCGGTGTTGGACCCTTTTTTCTTGAGCCAGACCCATGATTGACCCCAAAGATTCTCTGATTGAATACCCCAGTGACTTTCCCATCAAGGTCATGGGCCCCAAAGTGGATCATTTTGTCCATACCTTGACCCAAATTGCCGAGTCCTTTGATCCCCACTTTGATGCCAGCACCGTTGAGCTCAGAGAAAGCGCCACGGGCAAGTACCTGGGGGTCACCTTGACCATTCGCGCCACCAGCCGCGAACAGCTCGATGGGATTTACCAAACCTTGTCCACCCACCCCATGGTCAAAGTGGTGCTTTGAGTCAGAGCGTAGCCTTTCGCCCAGACCCACCTCCCTACTTTGCCCCAGACGAAACCCAGTTGGCGCCATGATGATCACCAAACACTTGGGACGACTGGACTACGCGACTGTGCTGCGCGCCATGCAGACCTTCACCCTCGAGCGTGGAGCCGAGACGCCCGACGAGCTGTGGATTTGTGAGCACCCCGCGGTCTACACCTTGGGGCTTTCAGCACAGCCGATGGCTGGGCTCGAAGACCAGGGGATTCCATGGGTGCAGAGCAATCGCGGCGGTCAAATCACCTATCACGGGCCGGGCCAAGTGGTCGCTTACCCTTTGCTCGACCTCGCGCGCCGAGGCTACTTCGTCAAAGAATATGTCCATCGACTCGAAGAGGCTGTCATCAAGTGCCTCAACGACTGGGGGGTGAGTGGCTACCGGGTCCCTGGGGCGCCAGGGGTGTACGTCAACCCCCAAGAGCCGCAGTCCCATGCCACTTGGGCGAGCTTACAAGAGCGCAACCCAAGCGCGCAGGCACAGGCGCGAGACGCTGAGCGCTGGGGCACCCCAGTGAGCGTGAATTTTGCGGGTTTGGCCAAAATCGCCGCCTTGGGTGTCAAAGTCTCGCGCCACTGCACCTACCACGGCTTGGCCCTGAATGTGGCCATGGATTTGACGCCATTTTCGGCCATTCACCCTTGTGGCTATCCAGGACTTCAAGTCACCGATTGTCTCTCGCTTGGCCTCGTGTTAAATTCAGACCAAGCGGGGCAAGCCTTGGCCGACAAACTCGGTATTTACTTGGCCCCTTGATTTCTTTGTTGAGCGTGTGTCTGGCACTGGCCTGCGCACCGCCCAAACTCCACCCATCACGCCATCACCCACCCGCCCACCATTGCCATGACCGCTTCCTACGACCCCAGCGTCAAACAAAAAGCCCAAGCGAAGCTCTCCAAAATCCCCATCAAGGTGCAAGCCACCAGCGAGGTCTTGAAAAAACCCGACTGGATTCGCGTCAAAGCGGCCTCACCGAGCTCGCGTTTCAATGAGATCAAAGACATCTTGCGAAGCAATCATCTCGTGACGGTGTGCGAAGAAGCCTCTTGCCCCAACATTGGCGAGTGTTTTGGCTCGGGCACGGCCACCTTCATGATCATGGGCGACAAGTGCACACGGCGTTGTCCCTTTTGCGATGTGGGCCATGCCCGGCCTGACCCGCTCGACCCCTTGGAGCCCGAACATCTGGCCCAGACCGTGGCGGCCTTGAAGCTGAGCTATGTGGTCATCACCAGCGTTGACCGAGACGACTTGCGAGATGGGGGCAGCCAACACTTTGTGCAGTGCATTGAACACATCCGTGCCCTCTCGCCAAAGACCCAAATCGAGATCTTGGTGCCGGATTTTCGCGGACGCGATGACCGCGCCTTAACGATTCTCAACAGCGCCCCGCCCGACGTGATGAATCACAATTTGGAGACGGTGCCCCGGCTTTACGCCCAGGTGCGCCCGGGCAGCGACTATGCCTTCAGTTTGAATTTGCTCAAAAAGTTCAAAGACCAGCATCCCAACGTCCCCACCAAAAGTGGCCTCATGGTGGGCCTGGGCGAGCGCGATGAAGAAATCTCCCAAACCCTCCACGACATGCGCGCGCACGGCATTGACATGCTCACCTTGGGCCAATACTTGGCGCCAAGCGTGCATCACCTGCCCGTCGCGCGCTATGTTCACCCCGACACCTTTCGCCGCTTTGAGGCCGAGGCCTATGCCCTGGGCTTCAAGCACGCCGCGGTCGGCCCCATGGTGAGGTCGAGCTACCATGCGGATCGACAAGCCCTGGCGGTCCAATCCTTGGAACATTGAGCCCAACAGGGTGCACACACTCATGAAAGGATGATGGCCATGAAGCCCGTCGTTTTGATCACCGGCTCGAGTCGCGGCATCGGTGCCGCAGTCGCCCTCTTGGCCGCCCAAGCCGGTTGGGCCGTGGCGGTCAACTACGTCCGACAAGCCGACAAAGCCCAGGCTTTGGTCGACCAGATCAAGGCCCAAGGCGGTCAAGCCGTGGCTCTCCAAGCCGACATCGGTGTGGCCAGTGACATCGCTCGCCTTTTTGCCGACGTCGACCGCTTGTTTGCGAACATCGGACCCTTGCGCGGCTTGGTCAACAACGCGGGCATTGTCGATCGCGTTGAGCGTGTGGACGAGATGAGCTTTGAACGCGTCGAGCGCATGATGCGCATCAATGTCGTGTCGGCCTTCATGTGTAGCCAAGCGGCCGTGCTCAGAATGAGCACGCGCCACGGTGGTGAAGGCGGGAGTATTGTGAACGTGGGCTCGGCCGCGTCTCGCCTCGGGGGTGCAGGCCAATACGTGGACTACGCCGCGAGCAAAGGTGCCATCGACAGCTTCACGATCGGATTGTCCAAAGAGGTGGCCGCTGAGCGCGTGCGCGTGAACTGCGTGCGCCCGGGCATCATCGACACCGATATTCATGCCAGTGGGGGGCTGCCCAACCGCGTGCGTGACGTGGGTGGGCAAATGCCCATGGGTCGCGTGGGCATGGCACAAGAGGTGGCCCAAGCGGTGGTCTGGTTCTTGAGCGAACACTCGAGCTACTGCTCGGGCTCGATCTTGGACGTGTCGGGCGCGCGCTGATCCCTCATCCTTGAAGCGCCGCCCTGGCCGCAAACCTGGCCATAAACCTGACCAGAAACCAGGTTAATCTTCTCGACCTGAATCCGTCCAGAACTCACAATCCGCGCGCCTTGGGGGTTCTTTCTATGGCATTGAGCGCCCCGATGGTTTAAGCTCTAGGCCGTTGGGGCTTGAGCGCACCCAGCTTGCGAATTCTTGGGCGTCTTGGTCGTGAGGCTGGGGAAACCGCCTGGCTGACTGTGATTGATTGAAAAAGGACTTCCCGATGACGGATCACACCCCCTCTTTGCCCTTGATTGAGCACTTCGTCAATGGCCACACGTTCGCCTCCCATGGCGCGCGCAAACAAGCCGTCTACCACCCCGCCAGCGGTCACGTGAGCAAAGAGGTGGTCTTGGGTGACGTGGCCGATGTCAACGCTGCCGTGCTGGCCGCCCAACAAGCCCAAGTTGCTTGGGGCGAGATGCCTCCCATCCGCCGTTCTCGGGTGATGTTTCGCTTTTTGGAGCTCTTGAACGCGCACAAAGACGAGTTGGCCCACATGATCACCGCCGAGCACGGCAAAGTCTTCACCGACGCCCAAGGAGAGGTCTCGCGAGGCATTGACATCGTTGAGTTTGCCTGCGGCATCCCGCAACTCCTCAAAGGTGACTTCACCGATCAAGTTTCAACGGGCATTGACAATTGGTCACTGCGCCAACCCCTCGGCGTGGTGGCCGGGGTGACGCCTTTTAACTTCCCCGTGATGGTCCCCATGTGGATGTTTCCCGTGGCCTTGGCCTGTGGCAACGCCTTCATTTTGAAGCCTTCACCGCTCGACCCCTCGCCGTCTTTGTTGATGGCGAGATTGCTGAGCGAGGCGGGGCTACCCAATGGGGTCTTCAATGTCATCCAAGGTGACAAAGACGTGGTGGAGGCCCTCATGCAGCACCCCGGTGTGCACGCCTTGAGCTTTGTGGGCTCCACCCCGATTGCCCACCACCTCTATCAAATGGGCGCCCAATTGGGCAAACGCGTGCAAGCCCTGGGCGGCGCTAAAAACCACATGGTGGTGATGCCCGACGCCGACCTCGATCAGGCCGTGGACGCCTTGATTGGCAGCGCCTATGGCTCAGCCGGTGAGCGTTGTATGGCCATCAGTGTGGCTGTGCTGGTGGGCGA
Source organism: uncultured Burkholderiales bacterium (assembly GCA_903844385.1). Taxonomy (GTDB): domain Bacteria; phylum Pseudomonadota; class Gammaproteobacteria; order Burkholderiales; family Burkholderiaceae_C; genus Limnohabitans. The sequence continues at coordinate 3,796 of CAIMTJ010000001.1, read as the reverse complement.
TGTGGGTGAAAAAATCATGCCCCAACTCATCAAACGCACCCAGGCCTTGAAGATCAAGGACGGTGAACACTTGGATGCCGAGATGGGCCCCATTGTGAGCCGCGCAGCCAAAGAGCGCATCAGTGGCTACATTGCGCTCGGTGTGCAAGAAGGCGCCCAACTCCTGGTCGATGGCCGAACGTTTGACCCCAGCACCGCTGGCGAGCACTGCCAAGACGGGTTTTGGTTGGGGGGCACCTTGTTTGACAAAGTCACGCCTTCGATGCGCATCTACCAAGAAGAGATTTTTGGCCCGGTCTTGGTGTGCGTGCACGTGCCCCATTTGGAAGCGGCCATTGCGCTCATCAATGCCCATGAGTTTGGCAATGGGGTGAGCTGCTTTACCCGCGAAGGCCATGTGGCGCGGGAATTCTCTCGCCGCATCCAAGTCGGGATGGTTGGGATCAACGTGCCCATCCCGGTGCCCATGGCCTGGATTGGCTTTGGCGGCTGGAAGCGCTCGCTCTTTGGCGACATGCATGCCTATGGTGAAGAGGGTGTGCGGTTTTACACCAAACAAAAAAGCATCATGCAGCGCTGGCCCCAAGGCACGCCCCTGGGGGCTGAGTTTGTCATGCCCACCTCCAAATGAAAGAAAACGCTTGGGTCCGGGGAGCCGCGCTCGCGGTCACGGGCCCGCAGCATCATGGGTCAAGGGCGCCATGAACGATCTGGAGTTTGACTACATCATTGTGGGCGCGGGATCTGCTGGTTGCCTCTTGGCCAACCGCTTGAGTGCCAATGCCCGCCACAAAGTCTTGCTCATTGAAGCCGGCGGCAAAGACGACTACCACTGGATCCACATCCCGGTGGGTTATTTGTATTGCATTGGCAACCCCCGCACCGATTGGCTCTACCAAACCGAGCGCGAGAGTGGACTCAATGGCCGGTCCTTGCGCTACCCCAGGGGCAAGGTCTTGGGCGGGTGCTCGAGCATCAACGGCATGATTTACATGCGCGGGCAGTCGCGCGACTATGCCCAATGGGCCGAGCTCACGGCAGACTCGAGTTGGGGGTGGGACGAGAGCCTGCGCCAATTCAAGTTCCATGAAGACCACCACTTGGGTGCGAGCCCCTGGCATGGGGCCAAAGGCGCTGCTGAAAACTCAATCGGTGGCGAACCCGCGTCGTCAAGCGCCAAAGCGTTGAGCCCCGATGAGGCCTACGACGCTTTGCTCGCGCACCGCGGCGCTGGACACGAGTGGCGCGTCGAGCAGCAGCGGCTGCATTGGCCGATTTTGGATGCATTTGCCAAGGCTTGTGTCCAAACGGGTATCCCCCAGACCCACGACTTCAACCTCGGCAACAACGAAGGCGTTGGCTATTTCGAGGTCAATCAAAAAAAGGGCTGGCGCTGGAACACGGCCAAAGCGTTTTTGCGCCCCACTTGCTATGCGAGATCGAACTTTGAGATGTGGACGCACGCTCAAGTCACCCGCTTGGTGCTGAGCGCGACGGCTGACGGCTCCCAACGCTGCACGGGAGTCGAGGTCTTTGATGGTCAAGACAAGGTGCAAGTGCACGCCAGCCGAGAGGTGATTTTGTGCGCCGGCAGCATTGGCAGCCCCCAAATTTTGCTGCTCTCAGGCATTGGCGAGCCGTCCCAGCTCAAAGACCACGGCATCGCGGTTGAAGTGGATCTGCCGGGAGTCGGGAAGAACTTGCAAGACCATTTGCAAATCCGCGCGGTCTATCAAGTCGAAGGCGCTCGCACCTTGAACACCATGGCGTCTTCTTGGTGGGGCAAGGCCAAAATGGGCTTGGAGTATGCCCTCACCCAACGCGGCCCTTTGAGCATGTCGCCGTCGCAACTGGGTGTTTTCACCAAAAGTGACGCCTCGCAAGCGTGGCCCAATTTGGAATACCACGTCCAGCCCTTGAGCTTGGACGCCTTTGGTGAGCCCTTGCACGACTTCAACGCCATCACCGCGAGCGTGTGCAATTTAAACCCCACCTCTCGGGGTGAGGTTGCACTCAAGAGCCCCCATTTTCAAGACGCCCCGCGCATTGCCCCCAACTACCTGAGCACGAGCGAAGACCAAGAGATTGCCGCGAAGTCACTGCGCTTGACGCGCCACATCATGGCGCAAGAGGCCTTGAAACCGTTCAAGCCGCGCGAGGTCAAGCCTGGTGTGGCGTACCAAAGCGACGCGGAACTCGCCGCACTGGCTGGCGACATCGGAACGACGATTTTTCACCCGGTGGGCACCGCCCGCATGGGACCCCTGGGACAAGCCGGGGCGGTGCTCGACAGCCGCTGCCGAGTGCAAAACGGGCGCGGCGGCCTCGTGATGGGACTGCGGGTGGTGGATGCCTCGGCCATGCCCACCATCCCCAGTGGCAACACCAATGCCCCCACCTTGCTCATCGCTGAGAAAGTCGCGCGTTGGATTGCCACCGAGGCCCAAGACTGAGCCACAAGGGAAATCCCCTGTCTGCGCTCAACGAGCGAGGCCATAAGATGTCAAGGACATATTCCAGTCGCATGGCGAGGAGACCTTTGACGCTCAAGTGCCAGAACAACAATGGCAACACATCGTCGCACTGCACCTGCACACCGCAGGGCAGTGCTTTTTTTTGTCCGCTTGGAGCTTGGGGGCCCCTCTCTCTCTGGCGCCAGCACCGCCATCACCACCAGTACTGCCAACACCGACTTCACCCATGAGCGCCGCCAAGCACGCCCCAGCTCACACACACCCCGAGTGCTGTCACAATCGGCCCCCATGGATATTCTTTTTGTGCTCGTGTGCGCGGGCTTGGCTGGCTTTGTCGATGCGATCGTGGGTGGGGGGGGATTGATCTTGGTGCCCGCCATGTTCAGTGCCTACCCCAATGCACCGAGCGCCACACTGCTGGGCAACAACAAATCGGTCTCCCTGTGGGGCACCTTGTTGGCGGCTTGGAACTTCAGCCGTCGCTTGCCACTCAACTGGGCGCAACTGAGCCCCGCGATCGCTTCATCATGGCTGAGCTCCTTGGCGGGGGCGTGGTGCTTGGGGATGCTGCCCTCGAGCTGGCTCAGGCTCGCTTTGCCGTTTGACTTGCTCGCCTTGTTGGTCTACACCTGGAGGAGCAAACGCTTGGGACAAGCCCATGCGCCCGTCTTTGAAGGCCAGCGTGAAACCTTGGCACTCGCGGGGGTGGCCATGGTGATTGGATTTTATGATGGGTTTTTTGGACCTGGCACGGGCAGCTTTTTGATTTTTATTTTGGTGCGCTACCTCGGTTACGATTTTTTGCATGCCTCGTCCACCGCCAAGGTGCTCAACAGCGCGAGCAATGCCGCTGCGCTCAGTCTTTTCATCGCTCAAGGCCAAATTTGGTGGCATCTGGCCATCCCCATGGCCGTGTGCAATGTGATGGGCAGCTTCATGGGCACGACACTGGCGATGCGCTTGGGCTCGCAATTTGTGCGCTGGATGTTTTTGCTGGTGGTGAGCGCCTTGATTGTCAAAACCGCTTGGGACGCCTACGCGGACAGTTTCAAAGCCCTCTTGATGCCTTGGCTTCATGGGTGAGCCCTTCACTCATGGGAGGTGCTTGAAGGGGTGATTTGAGGGGTGATTTAGGGAGCGCTTGAGGGCGAAGCGCCCGAGGACTTGGCGCTTTTGTCTGGACTGGTTCCCGGCCAGGCGACCGAGGCGAGCGCGCGTGTTTTGCCCAGGGGTCGCGTGGCCTGGCCCAACTGCACGGCAGCGATGTCTTCTTCGGACGGGTACTCGCCTTGCAAGACGTAGTCAAACACACGCCTGGCGAT